>DATISX010000039.1:0-5506 GCA_035468275.1 Salegentibacter sp. | reverse complement strand
CCATCGGTAACCCGTTCTTCATCAATGGCTTCAACATGTAATTTAAAGGTGTTGTTAGCCAGATTTTCAGAAATTTTATTGAGTCGCTCCGGTAAATGTTCTGCCAGCTTTTTGGTTTCCAAAACAAAGGAAAAGAAGTTTTCCGGCTTTAATTCTTCATACATCTTCTTGCGCATAATCTCATTCACGTGCCTTCTTATCGCTTCTTTCAGATCGAAATCGGGATCAAGTACCGCGATAATCTGGTCCATATTCAGGAGAATCTTTCCGAGGATATTGACTTCCACAGGAATATGAATATTATTATTAGCCGCTACACGATTTAGCTGAATTAGCAACCTTCCTGTTTGCATTTCTTTTGCAGCACTGGTCTGGCTATCCATCACCAGGTCGCTAATCTCCTTATTAAATTTAGTAAGCTTTGCCTTTTCTTCATCATATTCACTCATATTAAGAAGAACATGGGCTGTGTCCTCGCCATCACTTTTGCTAATGGCAAGCAGAAGCTGAAGCAGGTGCTCCTGAAGTCCGGAGGTAAACTTTGCAACCATTCCCAGGTCGATCAGGGCAATTTTGTCGTCACTCGTAAATTGGATATTTCCGGGGTGGGGATCTGCGTGTACAAAGCCATCATTTATTACCTGCTGCAAATAGGCTTCTACCAGTTCATCTACTATGGGACTGTAATCGAATTCCAATTGTTTTAAAGGAGATAGAGAAGTTACTTTTTTTCCTTCAATAAAATCCATAGTGAGGACTTTCGAGGTAGAGTAATCCAGAATAGGTTGTGGTACGACCAGGTTTTTATAGGGTTTCAGGTTTTTGCCAAGGGTGATGAGGTTTGTAGCCTCCCGGGTATAGTCAAGTTCCTGTAGCAGAATACGCCTGAGTTCGGCAAGGACGTTGTCAAAGGCATAACGCCTGGCCACCTGACTATGTTTTACAGCCATTCCGGCTAATTCTTCAAGAGTATCGAGATCTTCAAGGAATTTTTTCCTGATTCCCGGACGCTGGATCTTTACTGCAACCGCTTTTCCTGAACGTAGGGTAGCTTTATGCACCTGGCCAATGGAAGCACTGGCCAGGGGTTCTTCATTAAATGTTTCAAAAGCCTTGGAAATTCGGGTTCCTATTTCCTCTTCTACGATCCTGTGGACATCTTTATAAGGTATTGGAGGTACGTCGTCCTGTAGAGTTGCTAAAGCTTTTAAGTAATTGTCTGGAAGCAGATCAGGCCTGGTAGATAGCAGTTGCCCCATTTTAATATAGGTTGGTCCCATATTTTTAAGGTCTTCTACCAGTTCTTCCGGGGTTTGGTCGTAGTCTGTTTGTCTTTCCTCATCTTCCGGTTCATCGAGAGCTGAGTTGGCTGTTTGTTGGAATAGCTCGCTGTTCCAGTATTTCAGCATAAACCCAAAGAACTTTCTATAGCGTTCCAGGTTATCGGGTAATACAGACATAGGTTTAGTTGGTTTGATTGTAGACTAAAGATATCTATTTAAAATTATACCCCCAATAACCAGTGATTCCAATTGGTGTTTTTTGGGAAATATTTAAAACAAAAGCGCTTTTTATCTGCCACTTTCCCAACAACTCAATAAGATAGTTCCTTGTTGAGTTTGTAAATATTCTGCGGATGTCCAAAGATGTAGAGTAAATCGCCCTGCTTAATAACAGTATCCGGGCGGATTTCGGTAAGATAATGAGTATCCCGTTTAATAGTGAGAATCGTTAAATGATACTTGTTTCCAATTTCCGATTCCTGAATGCTTTTTCCTACGATACTACTATTATTTTGCTGAACGCTAATGGTAACGATCTCCTTATTCGGAATATGTAAATGCTGTAAGGATGGCCTGTGTGGTTTCTCTTTCAAAGAGGTAAGCATTTCATAATCTGAAGACCGGATATTATTGATGAAATCCTGAATCTCATTATAAGGTACCAGGTATTTCTTTAGAACCCTGGTGAAGATTTCGATGGATGTTTCAAATTCCTCTGGAATCACTTCATCAGCACCAAGTTTCAGGTTCTCTTCTATTTCCCTTACATAACGGGTTCGCACAATGATAAAAGCCGCATTAGTAAAAGACCTGATATTGCTAATGATCTTTTTGGTGGCGCCGGGATCGGAAATTGCAATTACCACAACCCTGGCCTCATGAATGTGCAAATGTGTTAGAATCATGGGATTTGTGGCGTCTCCATAAACCACAGGTTCGCCTTTGGTCTTTGCTTTATGGAAAGCATCAGGGTCAATATCCACTATCAGGTAAGGAATTTCTGCGTTTTTGGCCGCTTTTGAAATATTCTCACCATTTATTCCGTAGCCAACAATAATCAAATGATCTTCAAGTGGCTTTTTAGAATCCTCTTCTGAAACCGAACTCTTTCTAAAACGATCCAGTCTTCTTCTAACGGGCGCCGGCATAGGGGCTTTCAGAAGGAAATAAGTGATTCTGGGCGAGGCATTGATCAGAAACGGGGTTAGGGCCATACTAATTATGGAGATTGCTAAAAAGTACTGGTAGACATTCGCGGGGATAATATCATTATCCATTCCTACGCCCGAAAGTAGTAATGAAAATTCCCCAACCTGGAACAGGCTGAACATCGTCATAAAAACAGTACGTGGCGGATAATGTAAAATAAGAACTGTACCCGCGATCACTAACATTTTTAATAAGACCACGCCAATTACCAGCAGCAGGATATAAAGAAAGTTTTCAGCAAAGAAATTCAGATCCAATAAAGTACCTACTGAAATAAAGAAAAAACTGATGAATATTTCCCGGAAGGGTAGCACATTTGCTGTAGCCTGATGGCTGTATTCTGATTCTGAAATAATAAGTCCGGCGAAAAAAGCGCCCAAGGCGAGGGATAAACCAGCCGAGGAGGTAAGCCATGCGATTGCGAAAATAAATACTACAACAGTTAAAATGAAGAGTTCGCGACTCTTGGTCTTAACTACCATTGAAAATATCTTTGGGACTATGTAGCGGGCCAGGAGGTAGATTACCACTCCTAAAACCAGGAATTTTAAGATAAGAATCCCAACAGTTTCCAAAATATTATCCGACTGCCCCGCCAGCAGCGGAGTAAAGAGCATCATGGGAACCACGATAATATCCTGAAAGATAAGTATGCCCAGACTAATGCGGCCATGAGGTGCCGTTATTTCCCCTTTTTCCTGAAGGATTTTAAGCACAATGGCCGTACTGCTTAAAGAGAAAAGAAAACCTACAAATATGGATGCACTTAAAGGCAGGCCAATAAAATATGCAACCGCAGCAGAAATTATAATCGTACCTCCAACCTGCAGGCTCCCTCCAATTAGTACAGTACGCTTCATACTTATTAGTTCCCGCAACGAGAGCTCAATCCCAATGATAAATAGCAGAAATATAATCCCGATTTCAGAGAGCAGTTCTACTTCATGCTGACTGCTAATAAGGTTAAAGGCATAGGGTCCGGCTATAATACCTGCGAGAAGAAATCCAAGTAAAGAGGGGACTTTCATCTTCTGAAATAAGAGAATAATGAAGATCGAGAGTCCAAGAATAATTACAATATCCTGTAAAATAGGAATTTCCATTGAGGTGCGCGTTGGTTGGTGTTGGTGCCCTAAGTTAGCAGATTTTGACGTATAACTAAAATAAAAAAGCGGCAGGTTTCCCTGCCGCTAAACGCTTAAATTAAAATCTATTAACCTTTTAACCAAGCTTCACGCAATTTTACCTGCGCGTTATCGTCATCTTTTTCAGTGATCCTTGTGGAGGTGGTCGTTGGTTGATGAGTTTTGGCACTTAGATTTAATTCCTCGCCGTCACGCTCAATCACAAAATTAACCTCTTCACCTTCTTCCCAGGATTCGGCAGTCATTACCAAATTATATGCACTCTGGATGTTATATTCCTGTCCATTAACCGATTTCAGGATGTCGCCACCTTCAATTCCAAGTTCATTGAGGAATGAATTAAAGCTGATATTCTCTCTGAAGAAAATTTCCCCGGTGTCGGGATTACCATCAATATAAGGGGTTTGCCCTACAAGAAAATATCCGGAATTTGTTGTGAACTCTTCTTCCTCCAAACCTACTTTTTCAAAAAATTCGTTGTAGGGAATAGGAGTGGAGCCTGTAACATACTTATCAAAAAATTCCTGAATTTCAGGATAGGATAATTCTACTATCACATTTATTAATTCATCATCATCGAAAGGCCGGTCTTTCCCGTATTTTTCTGAAAGTCTTTTCATGAGATCAAGCAAGCCGGTTTCTCCACCGCTTAATTCCCTAAACCTAATATCTAAAGCCATTCCGATCAAGGCTCCCTTTTGATATACATTATAAGAACTGTCTTTATATTCAGGTTCAAGGATGTTTCTACTCATTTCTGTGAAGGGCACGGTATCGTCATAATTTTGAGATACCTCGATTTTCTCAGACATTCGGTTATAAAACTCCTCGTTATCGATAAGTCCCTGATTCACCTGGAATAAATTCGCAAAATACTCAGTTACGCCTTCATACATCCAAAGGTGCTGGGACATTTTAGGCTCATTATAATCGAAATAATGAATTTCTTCAGAATGAATATTCAGAGGAGTGAGAATATGAAAAAACTCGTGGGAAACTACATCTGTCATAGTCTCCTGAAGTTGCTCAGGCTGCATCATTTCAGGTAAGACCACCACGGTTGAAGTATGATGTTCAAGGGCTCCAAAACCGCGGGCATCCTGTTCTTCTGTATCTGAAAGATAAAGCAGAATTGCATATTTCCCGGTGTTATCTATTTCTCCAAGAAATCTCTTTTGAGCCGAGATCATTTCTTCAATGTTCGGTTTAATATCTTCCGAAGTATATTTTTTATTTGGGGAGTATACATTTATAAGCACCTTCATGTCCTCAACCATAAAGCTGGTAGTATCAGGAAGGGAATACATGATTGGGTTGTCTATAACTTCAAAATAGCGATTAAGCAGAAAAATATCAGTCCGGTTTTCTGAGTCCGCACCATTGTCTGTTTCTTCAAGACTTAATGCGGTTCCCGGGATGATAGTTTCCGGACGGGTAATCTCCAGGCGATATGGCTCTTCGCTTAAATTTTCAAAATAGCCTACAAAGCCGTGAAGGTTTAGCACGAAATTTTCGTCTTTAGAAATATTGGTTCCGCTTGGGGAGAAAACCCCTTCTTCGCCTTCAATATCATAAGAATCATTCACCAGATAAGTAACCTTATCTAATTGGGCTGCATTTAAGATTATCCAGGTATTCTCACCTTCCCTGCGAAATTCCAATTCATTTCCGTTATAATCCAGGGCAGTGAAATCTTCAATGAATTTACCGTAATCGTCATTGGAATAAGTCCCGGGAACGGTTTTGGGAATGTTGAATTCTATTTCTTCTGCGGTTAATCTATCGGGGTTCACACTTACTTTAACCTTATCATCTTCAACATTGACGAGGTCCAGGGTAGCGACAACAGGTTGTTTTGGTTCGGGTTGA
>DATISX010000038.1:0-9998 GCA_035468275.1 Salegentibacter sp. | reverse complement strand
ATTACCGTTGTAAATCAACAGGCCCAGCAGGAAATGATCAAAACAGTAGAAGACAGTGGCTTTGATGTTCAACGTTTTAATGAAATTCACCAGGCGTCACTAGATCCAAACCAGGAAGTAGAAGTTAGCAGTGAGGAAAAGGCCAAGCACAAAGAGGTAGTGACTGAAATTGAAGGAATGCAAGGTAAATTCCAAAAAGATATGGAAGAAGTTATTGAAAAAGAAGGTCTTAGCATTGAACGTTACGAGCAATTAGCTATGGCTTTGCAAACCGATACTGAACTTCAACAAAGATTGCAGAAGCTTATGCAAGGACAGGGATAATTAAAACATCTGACTAGAAATTTTAAAGCGGCAGGTCATCTGTCGCTTTTTTTGTGCTCAGCCCCTACTCACCTTAAGAATTTTAAAATAAAAAATATATAATTTTAAAAACTTTGAAATAAAAATGATTTTTTAATGCATATATTCTAAAAGTTCTCTATATTTGCAGTTCAATATAAATAATAGTTACAATGAACAGAGGAACAGTTAAGTTTTTTAACGACTCAAAAGGATTCGGTTTCATTACCGACGAAGAATCAAACAAGGAATATTTTGTACATGCAAATGGCCTAATTGACGAAATCAGAGAAAATGATGAAGTTGTGTTTGATCTAGAAGAAGGAAGAAAAGGTTTAAATGCGGTAAACGTAAAACAAGCTTAGGCTTTTTTTAGTTACCAGTTTATAAAGATTTTCAGGCCCTGCATTAATTTGCAGGGCTTTTTTTTTATGCAATTTTTATCATTCCAGGTTTGTAGAATTCCTTTCTTATTCCATATTTTAGGAAAACAAGCAAAGAAAAATTATTTTGAAATTACCGGGTATCAACATTATCACATTTGCACTCCTATTTTCGGGAATGTTATATTCCGGTCATGCCCAGGCTATGAAACAAAAAGACAGTTTAGAATTTAATAATAAAGTTGTTCCAGACATTATTTGGCGGGAAACCTATATCGCCCTGGCACATTATCCAGAGTTAAAGGATACCCCTATAGAATTCAAGTTCAAAAAAAACATTCAGAAATCATTTATGCAGGCGCAGCCCAAGATCTCGGGCCTTTTTAAAAATAAAAAGGAACGAGCCTATTTTATTATGATAAGTGAAAAGATCGTGATAGAAGATCAGGTATTCGATGTGACCACCGTTCCTTCTGATGTGCTAATAGGCTGGCTGGGGCATGAGCTGGGCCATATTATGGATTACCGCGAACGCAGCGGTCTAAACATGCTCTGGTTCGGAATGAAATATTATGCCTCCAAAACTTATATCCAGGAAGCCGAGCGGGTAGCCGATACTTATGCCGTTAATCACGGAATGGGAAAATATATTATCGCTACCAAAGATTTTATTCTAAATCACGCTCACCTTTCAGAGGTTTATAAAGCGCGAATTAAAAACCTCTATCTGTCTCAGGAGGAAATTATGATGTTAATAGATGAACTGGAATAATTAACCCTGATAGACTGGGTGCTAAAGACTAAAAAATAAGGGCTGGATTTCTCCGAATTATCTCGGCAAGTAAGCTATTCAGGATTGTTCTTTCTGACATTCAGGACAAAAATAAGTACTCCTTCCCGAAACCTTGATCATCTTAATTTTTCCGGAGCAATTAGGGCAGGCGGAACCTTCCTTCCTTGACCGACTTAGGTAATTTGATGGGAATTCTGAACGCTCACCCTCTTTTTTAATAGCGGTTTTCAAAACCTTATTCATTTCTTCAAAGAGTTTATCTATTTCCTTTTCTGAAAGTTTTTCCACCTTGGTATTAGGATGAATCCTCGATTGAAACAGAATTTCATCGGCGTACACATTGCCTATGCCCGAGATCAAATGCTGGTCGGTGAGTGCCAATTTTATTCCTCCTTTTTTCTCCTGAAAGATATTCCGGAATTCTTCAGAAGTAACATCCAGGGAGTGTTTTCCCAGGGAATGTTCCGCCCGAAACTCCTCTACTCCATCAGCCAGATAAATCTTTCCGAGCTTTCTCACACATACAAACGCGAGATGTGAATGATCCTTAAAAGTGATATGGAGATGCGTATGCTTGGGGGTTTCATTATGTTGGAAATATTCAAATTTACCGGTCATCCCAAAATGAAAGACCAGGCTTTTCTTCGAATTTGTTTCAAGGAAAAGATATTTCCCCAGTTGCTTCGAGCCAACAAATTTCCTATTAAGCAAAACTTTTTTGAATTCCGCCTGAGGTGATTGCAGTAACTTGGTTTCGGGAAAATCCACCTCAACTATTTCCTTGTTAAGCACGGTTTCATCAAGGAAAGTTTTAAAATTCGCTATTTCCGGTAATTCAGGCATAATTTCAGATTTTTAGAACACTTGCTTCTTTAATTATGAAAATTTGCCTTTGTTCTCACTTACGAATTTCTCCCATTCAGCAAATTTTTCCTCATTCATCACCTTTTCCATTTTAACCTGCCCTCCCTTTTTCTTATTGGCTGCATTCCATTCGGGAAACATTTCGGGATGAACTTTGCTCACCTTAACTCCTTTTAAAGCTTTGGAACGGGCTACCCGGTAATTCTTATTGGCGTTCTTCAAAGATTCATCAAGGGCTTCGGCAAGTTCTTCTTCCGAAATATCCGTCTCGGTGCCAAGGTACCAGTGATGATGGAATTCCCCATCTATACGAACCGCAGCCAGGGTGAATTCAGGAATCTTTATATCGAATTTTTCTTCGAGGTCTTGTAGGGCATCATTCATCTTATTCACCGAAAGTTGCGACCCAACAACATTCAGGAAAAACTTGGTCCTTCCGGTTATCCTGATCTCATGCCGGGCGACATCGGTAAATTTAATGGTATCCCCAATAAGATATCTCCAGGCTCCTGCAACCGTGCTGATAAGCAAGACGTAATCTTCCTCTTCTTTCACATCTGCCAGGGAAATCACCGGAGCATCATTTACCAGAGACCCATCCTGATTGATATATTCGGCTTTAAAAGGAACAAATTCAAAGTAGAGTCCGTTATCGAGAATAAGCTTCATGGAATTAGTTTCGGGGCGCTCCTGAATAGCCAAAAATCCTTCTGAAGCCAGATAGGTGTCGATGACTGTAATGGGGTGACCTAAGAGTGCGTTAAAGCTCTTTTCATAAGGTTCAAAAGCTACGCCGCCAGAAGTAAACACCTGCAGATTAGGCCATATATCATGAATATTATCCAGGTTATTATATTCAATAACCTTTTTCATCATTAGCTCCAGCCAGGATGGAATTCCGCTTAGCGCACCAATGTCCCAGTTTTTGGCATTCTCGGCAATGAGTTGCACGCGCTCATCCCATTCCTCGATCTTCGCGATGTCTTCTCCGGGTTTATAATACCCACGGAACCAAAATGGGATGTTGCTCGCGCTAATTCCGCTGATCTCGCCTTCCTCGTGGTCTCCTTCCTTCTGAAGATCGGTAGAACTCCCCAGCATCATGATCTCTTTTTCAAAGAAATCGGGTGGCAAGTCAAAATTGCTAAGGGCACTCACCTGCTTTATCCCGGCTTTGCGGATGGCTTCCACCATCTCATCGGTGACAGGTATTCGTTTACTCGATTTTCCGGTAGTTCCTGAGCTGAGTGCGAAATATGGAGGCCTTCCCGGCCAGGTTATATTTTCCTGACCTTCATGTATTTTATGCCACCATTCTTTTTCCAGTTTATGATAATCAAAATATGGAACCTTTTCGGCGAAGGTTATCATAACATCATCCGATTTCAGGATGGTCTCAAAATTATATTGTCTCCCAAACTCTGTATCCTTCGCGGTCTTTAATAATTTCCGCAATACTTCCTCCTGGGCTTTTAACGCATCGGGTTCTGAAACAAGGTTATCCCTTAAATCTATAAGTTTTTTTATTATTGAACCTACTATGGCCATATTGAATTTAATTTTCCGTGGTTATTTTCAAAATCTTAAGATAGAAAAAACCAAAATCAAGATTCAATCTGTATCGGTAATTATCAATAATTTAACCTTTAAAAAGGTTCAATTTCCGAGAATGCTTTGCACGCATTTTTCTGCACATTTCTCCCCATCGATAGCGGCAGAAACAATACCTCCGGCAAAACCGGCCCCTTCCCCACAGGGATAAAGACCTTTAATCTGGACATGTTCCAAAGTAACCGGATCCCGGGGAATCCTTACAGGGGAGGAAGTGCGGGATTCAGGGGCATGCACAACTGCGTCGTTGGTCAAAAATCCGCGCATGCTTTTATCGAATTCCCTGAAGCCCTGCTGAAGGGTTTTATGAATAAAATTCGGGAAAACACTCTCGAGTTCTACGGAAGTGACCCCAGGTTTATAAGAGGTTACTGGTAGATCCTGGGATAATTTCCCATTGGTGAAATCCACTAGTCGTTGTGCCGGTACTCGTTGGGTTTTTCCAGCTTCCGCCCAGGCTTTTTGTTCTATTTTCTTCTGAAAGTCCATTGCTGCCAGAGGATTTTCAGAAGCCCCGGGAAAGTCTGAAAGTCTTAACTCAACCACAATCCCGGAATTCGCCGTGGGTTGGTCCCGCTTGCTGGGAGACCAGCCATTGGTCACCACCTCACCCGGCGAAGTTGCGCAGGGTGCAATAATTCCTCCGGGGCACATGCAAAAGGAATATATTCCCCGACCATTGATTTGCTTTACGATGCTGTAGGGTGATGGCGGCAGAAATTCCCCTCTAATCTCACATTTATACTGAATTTTATCTATAAGTTCCTGCGGATGTTCCACCCTAACACCCAGCGCAAAAGGTTTTGCTTCTATTTTGATATTTTTAGAATGCAGGAGTTCAAAGATATCCCTGTCCGAATGTCCAGTGGCAAGGATGAGTTTTCGCGCTTTAATTATTTCCCCATTTAGAGTTTTAATTCCGGACACTTCATTGTTATCAAGAATAATATCAGTGAGCCTGGTATTAAAAAGAACTTCTCCCCCGCAGGATATGATCTTTTCCCGAATATCAGCAATTATTGCAGGGAGTTTATTAGTGCCAATATGAGGATGGGCTTCTACCATAATTTCGGGAGTAGCTCCAAAAGCAACAAGAAGCTCTAAAATACGATCTACATCACCGCGTTTTTTGGAACGAGTGTATAATTTCCCGTCGCTGTAAGTGCCTGCTCCCCCTTCACCAAAACAATAGTTGGAATCTTCGTTTACGATATGTTCAATATTAAGAGCCTTAAGGTCTCTTCTCCTATTCCTCACATCTTTTCCGCGCTCAACAATTACAGGTTTTAATCCCAATTCTATGCATTTGAGTGCGGCAAATAAACCGGCAGGACCTGCGCCAACGATCACAACTTCTTCTTTATCGCTTACATTCTGATAATCGGGGATTTCGATCTTATTTTCCCTAAAGTCTTCATTTACATACACCTCGACTTTGAGGTTGACCTTTATAGCTTTCTGACGGGCATCTATGGAACGTTTCAAAATTTCAATGTGAGAAATTTCAGAAACAGGAATATCTCCCTTTTTGGAAACCGCTTTCCACAATTTTTCTTTGATAGCTGCCTGTTCAGGACTTACCTGGAGTTGAAATTGATATCTCATGCTTTAAAATCTTCAGCAAAATTAAACTTTTCCTGCGTCATGACCTGAACCGCTGAAATAAGTTATTTTAGCCTTTTTATTCTACTCTCAAATCTAATAACTTGAAACTTGAACCCTCTCAGAAAGCATTGATTGAACTTGCTTATGCCAAAATGTATTTCGGAAAATACAAGGGCTATTTCCTAAGCGATGTCCCCGAATATTATTTTGTATGGTATCGGCAAAAAGGATTTCCACCGGGAAAGACGGGAGACCAAATGCAGCAGGTTTTCGAATTAAAGCTTAACGGGATGGAAGGCATTTTGAGGGAAATAAGAAGAAGGTACCCCAAAAGGAGTTAATTATGAGCCGCTAATCACCTGAAATATTAGGTTTAAAATTCAACGCTTTTTCTATTCTTCTTTGTATTTTAGCGCCCTGAATAAAACAACGCAACAAACACTTCACAACATGGCCGAAACCAAGTATATTTTTGTCACTGGCGGCGTTTCTTCCTCACTCGGAAAAGGGATAATCGCAGCTTCACTGGCAAAATTACTGCAAGCGCGGGGGTTTAAAACCACTATTCAGAAACTTGATCCATATATCAATGTAGATCCGGGCACGCTTAATCCCTACGAGCATGGAGAATGCTATGTAACCGAAGATGGGGCAGAAACCGATCTTGACCTTGGTCATTACGAACGATTTTTAAATGTAAATACTTCCCAGGCCAATAATGTAACAACAGGCCGAATTTACCAAAGCGTGATCGAAAAGGAACGCCGTGGGGAATTTTTGGGAAAAACGGTGCAGGTAGTACCGCATATAACCAACGAGATTAAAGAGCGCATACAGTTGCTCGGCAATAATGGAGATTACGACATCGTGATCACTGAAATTGGTGGAACCGTAGGGGATATCGAATCTCTGCCTTACATCGAGGCGGTACGACAATTAAAATGGGAGCTGGGAGATGAGAATGCCCTGGTTATCCATTTAACCCTGGTGCCTTACCTTGCTGCTGCAGGGGAGCTTAAAACCAAACCTACCCAGCACAGTGTAAAAACCCTGATGGAAAGCGGAATAAAGGCCGATATCCTGGTTTGCCGTACCGAGCATGAACTTTCTGATGATATTCGCCGTAAGCTAGCTATCTTTTGTAATGTTCGCCAGGAAGCGGTTATTCAAAGTATAGATGCCACAACTATTTACGACGTACCTAATATGATGCTCGAGGAAGGGCTGGATACGGTAACTCTAAAGAAGTTAGGGCTTCCGGATGATACTACGCCTAAATTGGAGCGTTGGAATGAATTTCTAAAACGTCACAAAAATCCTAAAGCCGAAGTAACTATAGGTCTTATCGGGAAATATGTGGAACTTCAGGATTCTTATAAATCCATTCTGGAATCTTTTATTCACGCCGGCGCCGAAAATGAGGTTAAGGTGAATATAGAAAGTATTCATTCAGAATTTATTAATGAAAATACCATTCATCATAAGATAGCTCATTTAGACGGAATCTTAGTGGCTCCGGGATTTGGAGAACGCGGGATAGAAGGCAAGATTGATGCCGTGCGTTTTGCCCGGGAGAATAAAATTCCTTTTTTCGGTATCTGCCTTGGGATGCAGATGGCCGTGATAGAATTTGCGCGTAACGTATTGCAGTTAAAAGGTGCGAGTTCTACGGAAATGGATCCCCAAACCGCACATCCGGTTATAGATATCATGGAAGAACAAAAGGAGATCACTGATAAGGGGGGAACTATGCGTTTAGGCGCCTGGGACTGCCATCTTACTGAAGGCTCCCTTATCCATAAAATCTACGGAAAAGCAGATATAAAGGAACGCCACCGACATCGTTATGAATACAACAACAAATACAAGGAGCAGCTGGAAAACGCCGGAATGTTAAGCACCGGTATAAATCCGGAAACGGGTCTGGTAGAGATTATAGAGCTCAGGGACCATCCCTGGTTCATCGGGGTGCAATATCACCCGGAATATAAGAGTACAGTGGCCAGCCCACATCCATTATTTGTTGACTTTATAAAAGCTGCACTCACTTATTCAAAAAAGAAAAATTCTGCCAGCCTGGCACCTAATCAATAAATGGTCAGTTTTTTGACCTACGGCAAGTTACAGTTAAGAAAAGCATGGAAGAAAAAAAGTTTGATGTTCAATCCTTAATCGGATTTTTACTTATAGGGGGAATTTTATTATGGATGTTGTATAACAACACCCCTACTGAAGAAGAATTAGAGGCTGAACAAAATACCGAACAGGTAGAGATCCCCGGAAATACCGATGCCAATCAACCTCCTGAAGAACCTGAAGCCACCGGCATCCAGGATTCTACGGCTATAACCCAGGCCAGAGAACGCCTCGGGGCATTTGGTTATTCGGCAGGCCTTGCTTCAGCTACCAATGAAACTACCACCTTCTCTAATGATGTCCTGGAATTGAAAATAGACAACAAAGGAGGAAGTATTTCAGAAGCCCGAATTCGCAATTTTAAAACCTACGATTCTATTCCGGTTTATTTGGTTAAGGATGGCAATGCCTCTTTCAACCTTAATTTTACCACCACCGACGGAAGAGTACTCGATACCCAAAATCTGCATTTTGAACCTGAATTAAGTCAGAATGGAGATAACCAGGTGCTTTCTATGAAACTAAAAGTTTCAGAAGACGAATATCTGGAATACCGTTATGTTCTGAAACCGGGAGAATATATGATGGATTTCAGCATAAGATCTCAGGGGCTTAGTCAAGTCTTTAATCCAAACCAGGATATTAACCTGGATTGGAAACTCAAAGGTTACCGCCATTCTAAGAGTATTTCCTATGAAAACAATTATACAGAAGTTGTTTATGAATATGATGGGGGGGACGATGATTACCTGGGACAAGGGGATTTTGCTGAAGATGAAGAAGAAGATATTACCTATGTAGCTTTCAAACAGCATTTCTTCACTTCTATCCTACTAACCGACACGCCTTTTAAACGAGGAAAATTCACCTCAGAAAACCTGGTGCAGGATGAAGAGGTAGATACGGTTTATACCAAAGCCTTTACTGCAAGCATGCCATTGGAACTAAATGGCGGGGAGCTTAATTATAATATGAACTGGTATTACGGGCCATCAGATTATAAAATTTTGAATGATTATGACCGTAATCTGGATGAGATACTTCCTCTTGGATGGGGAATTTTTGGTTGGATAAACCAATATATCTTCATTCCATTTTTTAGTTTTCTAAGCGGAGTGCTCCCAAGCTACGGGATCGCCATTATAGTAATGACCATTGTGGTAAGGATAGTTCTTTCTCCGGTTACTTATAAGTCTTATCTCTCTCAGGCTAAAATGAAGGTTTTAAGACCAGAGATCAACGAGCTTAACGATAAGTATAAGGATAACCCGATGAAAAAGCAGCAGGAAACTATGAAGCTGTACAGCAAAGCAGGAGCCAGTCCCATGAGTGGTTGTTTACCTGCCCTGATGCAAATTCCGGTTTTCTATGCGCTATTCCAGTTCTTCCCGAGTGCTTTTCAACTTAGACAGAAAGGCTTCCTTTGGGCAGACGATTTATCCAGTTATGATACTATCGCCCAGTTGCCATTTCATATTCCATTCTACGGGGATCACGTAAGCTTATTTCCAATTCTGGCCTCGATAGCAATTTTTATCTATATGATGATGACTACGGGACAAAGTATGGCACAGGCGCAACAGCCGGGAATGCCTAATATGAAATTCATCATGTATCTCTCACCCCTGCTTATGTTATTTTTCTTTAATAACTATGCGAGTGGTTTATCTTTATACTACTTCACCTCCAACATGATTACCATTGGAATTATGTTAGTGATTAAATATGTAATCATAGATGAAGATAAGATACACGCCAAAATCCAGGAGAATAAGAAAAAACCTAAAAAACAAAACAGGTTTACCAGGAAAATGCAGGAAATGATGGAGCAGGCCGAGCAACAACAGAAACAAAAAGGTAAAAAATAGAACTAAAAAAGCCCGGATTTGCCGGGCTTTTTTAATTCCATAATCTTATTTATTATCTTCTACATTTCCGGAAGCAATACCGTATCAATAGCGTGAATAACCCCATTAGTAGCCTGAACATCTGTAGCTATTACATTTGAAGTTCTCGAATTGGCATCTGTAATAACAACATCATCGCCCAGGTTAACAGTAAAGTCTCCACCTTGAAGGGTTTCAACTACCATATCATCGGTAAGATCTGCGGCTCTAACGTTAGCTTCGGTTACTACGTGATAATTCAGGGTAGCTTCTAATACTCCGGAATCTATATCCGAAAGACCATCAACTTCTAAATAATCAAGAAGTGCAGTAAAAGCATCATTAGATGGAGCAAAAACAGTGAATGGAGCCGGAGAT
>DATISX010000037.1:0-1736 GCA_035468275.1 Salegentibacter sp. | reverse complement strand
TTTTCATAATGGTAGCCGCCAGCCTCTACAGCAGTTAAGAATTGGTCTGGCAGATTATGATCCGCTTCAGGAAGGGATTGCGGTAATGTCTGAATATCTTGTAGATGGTCTTACTCCAAATCGACTCAGGACTCTTGCAGGTAGGGTAATTGCTGGTAATGCCTTACTTGAAGGTGGAGAGTTTATTGAAATTTTTGATCTCCTTCATAAGGATTACGGATTTTCGCCAAACCGCGCCTTTAATATAACCTCCAGGATCATGCAGGGAGGAGGATTCCTCAAAGATATTATATACCTCAAAGGCCTTGTAGACCTGCGGAAGTATTTAATAGAGGGTGGTGAATATGAAGCGTTGCTCGCAGGAAAATTCGGTATTAAACACACCACCATTATTCGCGAACTTACTGAAAGAAATATCCTTAAACCGGGAGTGTTACGCCCCAGTTATTTACAAACTGAAAATGTAACCGAAAAATTAAATTTAATCCGGAATGGTTTACCCCTTTCCCAAATGATAACCACATGAAAATATGTTTTGTTGTAAACAGTGTTGAATCCGAAAAGAGCGGTACCACTGCTTTCATTATGCATGAAGCCCGTAAAAGAGGCCATCAAGTTTACGCTATGGGCGTGGGCGATTTTAGTTACACAAATGAACAGAATTTTACGGTAGATGTTACCAGCCTGCCTAAGAATGCTGCTCCAAAAACAGCCGGGGACTTTATTGATGTTCTTCACAGTGAGAAAGCAAAGAAAGAAAAAGTTGCGGTAAAAGATCTTGATGTACTATTCATTAGGAATAACCCTACGGAAGAAGCCGAGGGAAGAAACTGGGCTGAACATTCGGGCGTAGCCTTTGGAAGAATGGTTCAAAAAGAAGGTGTACTTGTTCTTAATGACGCTTATGGTCTGTCTGATGCATTTATCGATAAGCTATATTTTGAGGAACTGCCAAGCAGTATTAAACCGGCATCTTTAATTACAAGGAATAAGGAAGATATTCTGAAATTCTTCGAGGATCACAAAAAGAAAATGGTTTTAAAGCCTTTAGAAGGCTCCGGAGGTCGTGGAGTATATCTCATTGATAAAAATGAAAAGAACCTTAACCAGATCATCGAGAATCTCGCATCTCAAGGTTATATCATTGCCCAGGAATTTCTTCCTGCAGTAAAAGATGGTGATGTAAGAGTGTTGCTTATGAATGGAAGGGTGATGGAAAAAGACGGGAAAATTGGAATAATAAGAAGAGTGAGCAGTGAAGGGGAATTCCGCAGTAATATTTCCCAGGGAGCATCTACCGAATTTAGTGAGTATACAGACGATATGAGAAAGATCGTGGATATAGTTGCGCCTAAATTAATTAGGGACGGACTTTTCTTCGTGGGACTTGATATTGTAAAAGACAAATTGATAGAAATAAACGTTTTAAGCCCCGGTGGGATGGATAGCTTCCCTGTTGTTGGTCTACCCGATTTTTCTGATGTTGTGGTCAAGGCAATAGAAAGAAAACTGGAATACAAAAAAAATTATGGCAGTGCGATCTCCAATCGGGTACTGGCAACCATGGATTAAATTATTTTGATAAGATGGAGAAAGGAAAAGAAGAGAATTATTCAAGGATTATAGGAACATACACAAGCAACAAAAAGGGTCCGCTCTTATTTGTAACAGGTGGGGTTCATGGAAATGAACCCAGCGGAGTTATTGCCCTGAAAAAGGTTTTTGAAGAATTGGAA
>DATISX010000036.1:0-5649 GCA_035468275.1 Salegentibacter sp. | reverse complement strand
CAAGATTTTTACTGTTAAGAGACTTGATCTCTACGGTGATCTTTTTGGCCGGAAGCTGCGTAACGCTTTTTCCAAAACCTGTCATTGACTGAATCATAGGCGATTTTTAAGCTTGCGCAAAGATAATCAATTCTAAAGCAGTGCAAAGTGTGCTAAGGGCTATTTTAAAATTACCGTTTCTGAAGATTTTCAATTATTTGGCAAGATTTATTCTGAAAAGCTTTGTACAAATTCCAGGGCCCGCTCTTCGTGATAATAGGAGGTTTTATTCTGAATAAATCCTACGTGCCCGCCGTGAGTAGGGATTTCCAGGTAAAGTGTTTCAGAATTTTCCGCTATTTCAACCGGATAGGAACTTGCCGATAAAAAAGAATCGTTTTCAGCATTGATGAGCAGGGTGGGAATTTTAATACTCGGTAAAAACTGAAGGGAGCTGCATTTCTGGTAATAATCAGCTGCATTTTTATAGCCGTGCGCCCTGCTGGTATAAAGTTCATCAATATCGCGTAGGGTATTACAGCCGGCGATCTCTTCTTTCGAAATCTTCTCCGGAAAAGCCAGGTGCCGCCGGAATAATTCTTTTTTCAGGTTTCTTATGAAACGTTTTGAATAAATGATATTTCGGGCTTTGCTAATCTCCTCCAATGAACCTCCGAGATCGCAGGGCGTTGATACAGCCACGGCCGATTTTATTTCCGAAGGTAATTCTGCAGTTTCTCCTAAATATTTCAGCATTAAATTTCCACCCAGACTAAATCCCACCAAAACGATTTCTGAATACCTGTTTCCGGCTAAAACATGCTTTATTACGGCCTTTAGATCTTCTGTGGCACCTGCATTATAACTTCTGTAAAGACGGTTCATTTCTTCGCTGCAACCTCTTAGGTTCATGCCGGCGGTGTCATAGCCATTTTCATCAAAAATGCTTGCCATGGCTTTCATATAAGGTCGTTGGGCATTCCCGGCCAGGCCGTGAAGAAGGATCACTATTTTTTCGCTTTTGCTTTCAGAAGAAAAACTCCGGTCCAGATCAAGAAAATCGCCGTCTTCTAGTTCTATGCGATCGCGTTGTGTGGTGCTAAAGGCTACTTTTCTTAGGCTTGATGCATAAATGGTAGAAAAATGAGCATTTCTGAATAATCTCGGGGCGGTATAGGTACTTTTTAATAATGGCATATTTGGCTAATTTCTGCAAATTAATTTTAAACGCAATAATTATGCATGCATAATATAATTTGTTAGTTTTATTGAAAAATTAGTGATGTATATTAAAGAATTCGATATCCGTTGGAGCGATATAGACGCCAACCGCCACCTGGCTAATACGGCCTACATAAATTTTATGAGTCATACCCGAATGAGTTTTTTAATGGAAAATGGATTTGGACAAAAGGAACTGGCAAAATATAATCTGGGTCCTGTGGTATTTTATGAGCATGTATATTATTTCAAAGAGGTTTTTGCTGGTCATCCGGTAAAGGTTTCACTGGAATTAAAAGGCCTTTCGGAAGACGGGATGTATTTTGAATTCCTTCATAATTTTTACGATTATAAGGGAAGGAATTTTGCCAGTTGCGAGATGTTGGGAAGCTGGATAGATCTGAAAGAACGAAAGCTCACCAATCTTCCTCCAGAATTGTATAAAAATCTAAACAATCTCTCTCATACCGAAGATTTTAGAATATTGACCAAAGAAGACACTCGTAAATTCGGAAAACGGCCACAACATGTGGAGCCGCATCAACTTTAATCCCTCATTGAGGGTTTAATTCCCCCGAGGCTCGCTTCGAGTTATAAAATTTTTTCCGATACATAAATGTGGGTTTGTCCTGAAGTCTTTGATTAAGGCCTTAATTCAGTTTTCTTTTTGGTAACCATATAAACCCCGGCAAACACCAATAGGGCGGCAACTACCTTGGTGAGATTCAGAGAATCGGCTCCGGTACTAATGGCATAAATGATTGCGATAAGCGGTTGCAGGTAAATAAAAGCACTTATAGTGGAAGCTGAAAGTTGTTTTAGGGCATATATATTCAGCAAATAGGTAGAAAAGGTAGTGCCCACCACCACGAAAGCCATTTTCCAGATTGCGTCAAACGGCAAACTGCTCCATTGTACCTCGGTAAATTCCCCGATGGTTAGGGGGAAGTTTATAAAAACAGCAATCAGGAAAAGCCATTTCATAAGCGTAAAAGGATGGTATTTTGCGGTTAAAGGTTTTACCAGAATCAGATAAAGTCCGTAGGAAAATGCGTTCACCATAAACAGGATATTTCCCAGAGGAATATTGGGAGCATTGCTGCCGGTATTTGCACTAAAAAGCACCAAAATTAATGCTCCGGCAAGCCCAACGATAATCCCAATACTTTTTAAAAGAGTGATGCGCTCTCTAATTAAAATGGAAGCCAGAATTAGCACCATCACAGGGGAAAGTGTCACGATCACCGAGCTGTTTATCGGCGTGGAAAGACTCAGGCCTTTAAAAAAGAACAGCATATTTATCACCATCCCAAAAACAGCACAACCAAGAATCCGTGGCCAGTCGGAAGTGGCTATTTTTTCCCGTGGTCCCAGGAAGCTAATAGCCCAAAAAAGAATTGCTGCGCCAAAAACCCGAAGGAAAATAAATCCAAATGGCTCAATATGGAACGGCATTACGCCCTTGGCCACCGTATGATTAATTCCGTAAATCGCACTGGCAATAGTTGCTGCAATAATTGCCAGGGCTCTGTTACTCATGAATAGATTTTTTCGCGGCTTCTACCGTTTTTTTCGAATTACCAATAAAGATCTCATCGTTGTTGATAATCACGGGACGTTTCAGGAAAGTATAGTGTTCCAGTATAAGATTTCTATATCGGTCATCGGTGAGGTTTTCCAGATGTAGTTCTTTCTCTCTAAAAAGTCGTGCGCGTTTGCTGAAAAGTGCTTCGTAACTGCCGGCGAGTTCCTGCATCTCGTCGATCTGCTCTTCGGTGATCTCTTCGTTTTTTATATCCTGAAGTATGAAAGAGGCGGGAGGATCCAGTTCTTTTAATATCCTTTTATTCGTGTCGCAAGTAGAGAGGTGATAAATCTTTTTCATGCTGAATTTACTTATAATTCGATCTTTATATAATCTGAAATTTCATTATGGGAGAATTCCATACGGTATGGTCCATCGGCGTAGGCCGCGATTTCGTAAGCATTGTAATAAAGGATAACCTTATTTTCGTCGAAACCAATATTCTGCGGAAGGTGAAACTCATCATTTTCAAATAACAAGCCCGTGCTGTTTATAGATTCTCCTTCTGGAACTCCTTGTTCCTTCCTAAATCTATCCTCAATATAGGACTTAAAACCTTCGGTAAATATTTCATTTTGGGAATAAATTACTCCTGTTTCGGGGTTGAAATTCAACCAGGTTATACTGCTGTAGCCATGGGCTCCACCTTCAAAAACTTCAGAATTGAATTGAATAGAAACGAGTTTATCAGTTTCATAACTAATTTCGCCATAAATAGTTGCCTCCCAGGCCGTGTTGTATCCGGGGAAGTCCTTTTTGGTCTCTTCGTAATTTTGTATGAAGATCTCGGCCATATCTTCCACCGAGCGTATATTGGGCTCGTCTTCATAAGCTAAAATATAGCTGAGATGATTTTCTATCTCCTTATTGATATTCATTTCCCGGGTTTCGTTGCCGGAAGCTACAGGGAAATTCAGGTTTATGAAACTGCATTTTTCCGTTTGCGGATCGCAGTTTTCTGAGCTTCGTTCCACAGCATAGTTTAAGAATCTAAGACTTTCAGCTTCCTGCTCGCAGGCAGAAAAAAGAAAGATAAGGCTGAAAATAGGGAGTAGTTTTTTCAATTTTATGGCTGTTAAATTGAAAGATAAAGGTACAGCCAATTTTGTTATTGCCCAACAGGTATACTACATTTGGTTTAAACTCAGTAGATATGAAATTCAACACCAAAACAATACACGGTGGGCAGGAAAATATAGATCCGGCATACGGCTCGGTAATGCCGCCAATTTATCAAACCAGTACTTATTCACAAAGTACTCCTGGTGGTCACAAAGGTTTTGAGTATTCCCGAAGCGGAAATCCTACAAGAACAGCCTTGGAAAAGTCGGTTGCGAGTATTGAAAATGCAAAGTTTGGAATGGCGTTTGGCTCAGGTCTGGCCGCTATAGATGCGGTGATGAAACTTTTTAAATCCGGCGATGAAATCATCTCTACCAACGACCTTTACGGAGGCTCTTACCGGCTTTTTACTTCAATTTTCGAAAATTTCGGGTTGAAATTTCATTTTATCGGGATGCAGGATGCTTCAAAAATTGAGGATTACATTAATGAGAACACAAAACTCATCTGGGTGGAAACACCAACCAACCCTATGATGAATGTCATCGATATTGAAGCGGTTTCTAAAATTGCTAAAAAACATAATTTGCTTCTTGGAGTAGACAATACTTTTGCCACTCCCTATTTACAGCAACCTATGGACCTTGGAGCCGATATAGTGATGCACAGCGCTACAAAATACCTTGGCGGCCACAGCGATGTGGTAATGGGCGCACTGGTTGTAAATGATGAAAAACTGGCTGAGAGATTATATTTTATTCAGAATGCCAGCGGTGCGGTTTGCGGGCCCCAGGATAGTTTCCTGGTGCTTCGCGGAATAAAAACGCTACACTTGCGTATGCAGAGACATTGTGAAAACGGGGAAGCAGTAGCTAAATTCCTGAAAACTCATCCAAAAGTCGATAAGGTTTACTGGCCCGGCTTTGAAGATCACCCTAACCATGATATCGCTAAAAAGCAGATGACAGGTTTCGGCGGAATGATCTCTTTTACCACCAAGGAAAATACCTTGGAAAGCGCCACTAAAATAGTGGAAAATCTTAAAGTTTTCACTCTTGCAGAATCTCTTGGCGGAGTTGAATCCCTCGCCGGACATCCTGCCAGTATGACTCACGCTTCAATTCCACAGGAAGAAAGAGTAAAAACCGGGATTGTAGATTCGCTTATTCGCCTTAGTGTTGGCGTAGAAGATGAAGAAGACCTTATTGAAGATCTAAAACAAGCTTTGGGATAACAGACATTTTATAAAAAATAAAGCCACGATTTCAATTTCGAATCGTGGCTTATTTGTTTATAGGATCTTTTTTAAAACCCCAATTAGTTTTTTTACTTCATCGGCGGTATTGTAATGCACCAGGCTTATTCTCACCACGCCGTTTTTCTCTTCTAGTCCAAGATCCTGGATGAGTTTTTTAGCATAAAAGTCTCCAAATCTAATTCCAATCCGGTGATCGTCAACTTTGGTAACTATCTCATCGCTTTTCAAGTTTGAATGAACAAAAGAGATGGTGGGCACCCTTTTGTTTCTATCGGCTTCAGGATAACCAATAATCCTGATATCAGGATTTTCTCTTAGGTATGTCAATAAAGGAGCGCTTATCTTTTCCTCATACCTGGCGATGATATCGAAGCATTTAGCAAGTTTTTCCGAAGTGTCTAATTTTCTTGTACTTCGGAAATGCTGCCGGTAGAATTCCCCGAAATATTCGGTGATTCCCAGGAGGCTATAGGTGAGTTCAAAATTGAAATTTCCGGGTTGAAACTTATATGGCACATCCTTTTTTACGAAGAAATAATGGTTG
>DATISX010000035.1:0-2284 GCA_035468275.1 Salegentibacter sp. | reverse complement strand
ACGCTTCGGAAGCTGAAATTCTTAAGGAATGGAGGCTGGACCCAGGCAACTGGAAAAAATAACATGCATTTAGAAAGTAAAAAAGTAACCACCGGAAAGAGTCAACAGGAAATGTTTGAATTCTTAACTAACGTTGAAAATTACGAACAATTAATGCCGGAAAGCACACAGAAATTTGAGGTTCAAGCTGAAGATCGGTTTTTATTTGGTCTTAAAGGCATGCCCGAAATACAACTGGAGATCAAAGAAACCAAAGAACCAGAATTGGTGGTTCTAGGCTCGACTTCAGAAAAGCTGAATTTTTCACTGAATATTCATATCGAAGCTGCAGAAGACCAGAAAAGTGAGGTTTTTATGGAATTTGACGGTGAATTCAATGCGATGATGGCCATGATGGTTAAAGGCCCACTTCAGAAATTCATAAATACCCTTTCAGAAAACGCCGGCAAACTTTAGGTTTCAGGTTTTTTTCATACTAAATATAAACCCCGGAAATTATGGGGTTTTGTGTTTTAATACATGAGCTTCAACTCCTTCAGATCGAAAGTCTTAAAAACTGAGTTCTCAATTTCCACATTTAACCTCCCGGCTGTGGTAACTCCTCTGATTATTCCGGTGAGATAAGAATTATCGGGATATTGAAAAGTGGAAACCACATCTTTCCTGAACATTTTTTCGGCATATAATTCGAGTATCTGGCTTTGATTGGAAATAGAGATCGAGCTTAAAGTTTTTTCAATTGAGGCCATAATCGTGGCCAGAACTTCTTCGAGATCATAGGTGATTCCGGTAAGCATTTTCATGGATGCTGCCTGAGGTAAATCAGAGAACTTTACCTGATTAATATTAAGACCTATTCCAATTACCGAGGCTGACATTTGATTGTTCTTTAGGATATTTTCAATAAGTATCCCCCCGATTTTGAAATTCCCTGACATTATGTCGTTTGGCCATTTTACTTTTAGGTTGGGAATATTGAACCTTTCCAGGGCATTCACAACCGCTACAGAAACTGCTGCACTCAGTAGAAATTGCCGGTTTACTTCAACCTCGATTTTGGGATATAAAATGCTAAAGGTAAGGTTCTGCCCCGGGTTCGACATCCACCCGGAACCGCGCTGACCACGTCCCCTGGTTTGATCCTCAGCCCAAACACAGGTAGGTTCGAAATCTGATTTTCCGCGGTAGAGATCCCGGGCAAAATCGTTAGTAGAATCGGTGGCATTAACTTTGATTATACGCATGTATGAATTGCAAGTCGCAAAGGAGTTAAATCTTGTGTTAACAGGCTCTAAAAAAGCTTAAAAAGTAATAACTTTGCGAAAATAAAAAATTTTAATGGTAAAAAAGGAAACGAACAGCGATCAACTTATTGCACATATAATAAAAGGGATAGAAGAGGTAAAGGGAAATGAAATTGATATTCTAGACCTTAGAGAAATTGAAAATACAGTTTGCGATTATTTTATCATCTGTAGTGGAACTTCAAACACGCAGGTAAACGCCATAGTCAACTCTATCCAAAAAACGGTTAGTAAATCCCTTAAAGACAAACCCTGGCATATTGAAGGTAGTGAAAATGCAGAGTGGGTATTAATGGATTATGTGAATGTAGTTGTTCACGTTTTCCAGAAACACATCAGGGAATTTTACGATATCGAAAGCCTCTGGGGTGATGCAAAGATCACCTCTATTGAGACCAATTATTAAATTTTTTTTAAGACCTACCAGGTATGGCGAAAGAACAACCCAAGAAAAACATCGATCCGAAGAAACCAAAGTTTAGCGCATACTGGATCTATGCCGCGATAATATTAGTCTTTTTAGGAATCAACTTCTTCAGTGGCGGCGGTTTTAATGAACCGGCAAAAACAAACCCTGCAGAATTTCAAACTTACTTAAGGGACGGTGATGTTGAAAAAGTACTCATCATAAACCGTAACCAGGCCCAGGTATTCCTCACCGAAGACGCCAGGCAAAAAGAAGTTCATAAGAATGCGCAGGATCCCGAGATGTTCGCTACCGGGGAAACTCCCGCTTATACTTTTGAATTCGGAGATCTTCAGAATTTTGAAAATACCATTTCCGAAATTAAAAGAGAAGAAAATCTGGACACCGTGGTCACTTATGACACTCAGAGCAATGTGATGGGTGAAATCCTTATAACCTTACTGCCATTTGTTCTTATAATCGGGATCTGGATCTTTATTATGAGAAGAATGAGTAGCGGTGGCGGTGGCGGTGCCGGAGGACAGATCTTTAATATAGGAAAATCCAAGGCTAA
>DATISX010000034.1:0-7775 GCA_035468275.1 Salegentibacter sp. | reverse complement strand
GTAATATAGATTGGCAACCCACATTCCACCAATGAGCACAGCCAGTCCCGGAAGGTCCCACCATGCATCTTTCCCATTTGGGGTAATGATTTCACCTTTTTCCAGGATCATTGAGAATTTATCAGGAACCTGTTCGTAGATAGAAACCATTCCATTTATCACTCCGCCTCCATCAGTTACATTATCGAGCGCGATATAAGTCATGATTAAACCTCCAATAATTAAAAGAACCACCTGTACAACATCTGTCCAGGCTACGGCTGCGAGTCCGCCGTATAAAGAATAGGCTGCAGCAAAAAGAGCAAGCCCAAAAATAGAATAAAGGAAAATAGACCCATCGCCATCGCCTACAATGGTATCCAGCGCTGTGGCGCCAAGATATAATACAGAAGTTAGATTTACAAAAATGAATAATGCGATCCAGAATACCGCGAGAATAGTTTTGAGACTTGTGCCGTAGCGAACCTCAACGAACTCGGGGATGGTATACAGGCCTTTTTTAATGAAAATTGGGAGGAAAAATTTTCCAACTATCAGCAGGGTTAATGCCGCCATCCATTCGTAGGAAGCAATTGCAAGTCCTATCGCAAAACCTGAACCAGACATCCCTATAAACTGTTCGGCTGAAATATTAGCTGCGATTAACGAAGCTCCAATTGCCCACCAGGGAAGGGATTTTCCGGCAAGGAAATAATCTTCAGAAGTTTTCCCCTTTCCGCGGGAAACCCATAACCCAATCGCTACAATACTTAAAGCATATACAACAAATACAACCTGATCTAAAAATCCAAATTCCATAGCTTATATTATCTTTAAAAGACACCAACTTCATCCAGAGTTGGCTTGTGAAACTTTTGTTAAATATAAAATATAAATTTAAATAAATGTAATATCTACGGTTATTTCTAATCTTAAGAAACCACTTTAAATTTCAACGAAATCTTATTATAATATTTTTCTCCGGGCTTTAAAACGCTCGAAGGAAAGTTCCTGAAATTAGGCGCATCGGGAAAATTCTGGGCTTCAAGGCAAATAGATGGATATTTTTTCGAAATCCTGGTTTTAAACTCCAGATCATCCGGTAGTTCTTCAGGAGCATAGGCCACCAGCGCAGGCTGATTGGTTTGTAGTTCCATTTTTATACCGGTTAAGGGAGCAAAGAGAACCGCAGCATTTTCATTACTGCCATTTGCAAGTACAAAACTATCATCGAGCGCACGATTCCCAATTAGTTTACTTTCACTGAAATTCTTTGGGTGCTCCTTTAGTTTCACCAAATCTCCTGTAGGTAACATCTTCTCGTCTACTTGTAATAATTTCTTCGCTGAAATTTGCAGGAAATGATCACTTACACTGCCTTCTCCGTTAAGATTAAAATAAGCGTGATTAGTGAGGTTTAAAACCGTTTTTTTATCGGTGGATGCAGTATATTCAATTAAGATTTCATTTTCTTCGGTGAGGGTATACTTAACCTCGGTCTTTAAATTTCCGGGATAACCTTCTTCACCATCTTTACTGAAATATGAAAGCCTTACAGAAGGATTTTCTGCGGAAGTCTGCTCTTCAATTTTCCAAACCTTATAGGCAAATCCATAATCGCCTCCATGTAGATGAACTCCTTCATTTTGCCGAAGTTTATAGGTTTCTCCATCCAGCTGAAATTCGCCATTGGAAATCCTGCCGGCGTAGCGCCCCACTGAAGCACCAAAGCATTTATTATGGTTTTTATATACAGGGCTGATATATTCTTCAGCTTTAGGAGAAACAATAACATTAGTTAGGTTTCCTTTCTTATCCCGAATTGTAAAACTTGAAATGGCGGCTCCATAATTAAGAATTTCGAGCTTATTCTCCTGTCCGTTAACCAACTGAATGATCTTAAGATCTTCTTTTGTGACTATATTCACTATTCTGCTTAATTAGTTTTGTTCTTCTATCCAGGTCATCACTCTTTCCTCGAGTATGTTTAGTGGCATAGCACCGTTTAATAATACCAGGTCGTGAAATTTTCGTATGTCAAAAGAATCACCCAATTCCACCCGTGCCGTCTCTCTCAATTCCAGAATCTTATTCATTCCTACTTTATAAGCCGTTGCCTGGCCGGGCATAACTATATGTCTTTCTACCATTTTTACGGCATCGCTTTCGGCATTAGGAGTGTTTTGTTTGTAATAATCAATTCCCTGTTCTCTGGTCCATTTTTTTGCGTGAATACCTGTATCTACAACCAGACGACACGAACGCCATAATTCCATGGCAAGTCTTCCAAAATCTGAATAAGGATCTTCGTAGAAGCCTATCTCTTTAGGAACTAGCTCGCTGTATAAGCCCCAGCCTTCTATATAAGCAGTATAAAAGCTATGTTTTCTAAATTCAGGTACATTCTCCAGTTCCTGAGCTATAGCCAACTGCATATGATGCCCGGGAATCCCTTCGTGATAAGCCAGCGCTTCCATCTGGTAAATTGGCATAGCTTTCATGTCATATAGATTGGCATAATAGGTTCCGGGACGGGAACCATCCTTTGCCGGTTGCTGATAAAAAGCCTTCCCGGCACTACGCTCCCTGAAGGGCTCTACCGCCTTAACAATAATGTCGGCTTTTGGCTGAGTTAAAAAAAGCTCATCCAGCCGTTCTTTCATACTGTTGATTATGGCCGTAGCTTCAGCCAGGTATTTTGCCTTTCCCTCAGGGGAATCCTCATAGTAGAACTGCGAATCGTTCCGCATAAATTCAAAAAATTCCTGCAGGGATCCTTCAAAGCCTACTTCATCCTTAATGACTTCCATTTCGGCATGAATCCGGGCTACTTCAGATTTGCCTAATTCGTGAATTTCATCTGCGGTGAGTCCAGTAGTAGTTATCCTCTTTAAAGCATTATTATAAAACTCTCCTCCCTTCGGAAATTTCCAGGCTCCATCGTCATTAGTAGCTCGCATTTGTTGCTTTTCCAGGGTCCCGATCAAACTTTCATAAGAAGGTTTAACCTTATCAATAAGGACCTGCTCTGCATCGCTAATTAACTTGCGTTTTTTTTCTGAAGAGATATCTAAGGCCTGGACTTTAGTATAAAAATCTTCAAGCAAAACACTGCGTTCATTGGCTTTACCAAAAGGTTTTCCTTTAATAATATTTCTACTGTCTTCCAGAACTCTATCAAAAACAAATTTGGGAGGCACAATCCCATTTTGTTCTCTGATTTTTATATTTCCTATAATATCTTCAATGAGCTTAGGAAATCCTGCAAGTCGGGAAATATAAGCCTGGGCATCCCCAATTGAATCAATACGGTGCATGTTGATTAAGAACGCAGGGAGTTCAGCCTGGTAGCCATGCATTTGATTTACGGGATAATTATAAAACCGAAAATCATAATCGGCTATTTCATCTTCAACTTGTTGCCTGTACAATCTGTAACTAAGCCGGGTTTTTTCATTTAGCGCTTCAACATCTACTGTTTCCAGGAATTCAAGGCGTTTTTTAGCTTTTTTAAGGTCTTCAGCATATTTAAGATGAGAAAGGTCATCCCATTTATCATAATTTGATTTATCTCCAAGCCGCGTTTGCAACATTGGAGAGTCATCTACATCCTTTTGAAATTCCTTTTCAAAATAACTATGCAAGTCGGCTGAAGCTTTTTCTATCTCCGCTTCTGTATAATTGTTTTTTTCCTGGCCACAGCCCACGAAAAGGCCCAGCATGAGTATGATTACAATTTGTTTATTTCTTCTGAAATTCATTTAAAAACTTAATTTGTGATCTCGGTGAATATAATCTTAGAATCACCAAAAACCGTATGAGTTTGTGTTTGGAAGTCTTCTTCTGAAGCTTTAAAAATATTAGGCACAAAAGTTTGCGGATTTAAGTCAATCAAGGGAAACCAGGTACTCTGCACCTGGATTTGCAGTTTATGCCCTTTTTTAAAGGTATGATTGATATCCTGTAATTTGATGGCAACTTCAGTTTTTTCATTAGGAGTAAAAGGCTCCGGATTTTCAAAACTGTTTCTAAAACGGCCACGCATTACTTCACTACGCACCATCATGTGATAGTTACCCATGTCCTGATGTGGCATTGTCTCTTCGTAATCCTCAGAATCCATTGGGTAAACATCAATTACTTTCACCACCCAATCGGCGTCGGTTCCGGTTGTGGCCACCTGTAAAATCGCCTCAATTTCCCCCGAGAGTTTCATGTCTTCCTCGAGTCTTTCGGTTTCATAAACAAGCACATCGGGTCTTCTAGCCGCAAAACGCTGGTCGCCGGTCATATATTCCCGGGGAGTGAACACGGCCTTGATCTCGTCGTTATAAGGCACCGGTTTCTTAATATCGCTAATAAAACTCTTTTCTGTTTCTGAAGCTTCAGCAGTGAGTCCCTGGTCATCTCCCAGGAAAAATACTCTTTCTTTCCCCTTCGGAGGCCATTGCTCGTAAGTATTCCATTCACGTTCTCCTGTATCGTACATATAGGCTTCGGGCAATCCCGCATTATCCTCTGCATCTCCTTTCAGAAAATGATTAAAGAATTTGCTCTCAATATTCTGCTGATAATCTTTAGAAAGATTATCTCCAAAATATACATTTCCTACAGCCTGTCTTTCGGTTAAACGTGCCCAGTCTCCGTGACTCCAGGGGCCCATCACCATCGTGTTGTAGTTGTCGCTGCGCTTTTCTATGTTTTTATAGGTTTCAAAAGGACCATACAAGTCTTCGGCATCAAACAAGCCTCCAACAACCATCACAGCCGGCTCTATATCTTCTAAATGCTGAATAATCCCGCGGCTTTGCCAGAATTCATCATAATTTGGATGTTCTTTGAGCTGTTGCCAGAATTCATTGTCTTCACCGTAATATTTATCCAGATTGCTCAATGGACCGTTATCCAGAAAAAACTGGTATTGATCCTGGGTACCAAGACCCGGAAGTTCATACCAGGCTTCATCGGTAGGCCCGTTTGTTTGATATCCAAATAGCGCGGTTGCTCTCCAATAACTTAGAAGATAAGCTCCATTATGGTGAAAATCATCAAAATAGAAATCCGCGATCCCGGCTTGGGGAGAAGCCGCTTTAAGGGCGGGATGTGCATCCAGTAAAGAAGCTATCGCGTAATGCCCCGGGTAAGAAATTCCCCAGGTACCAACCCGGCCGTTATTGTTTTCAACATTATTTATAAGCCATTCAATGCTATCGTAAGTATCGCTGGCTTCATCGGTTTGCTTTCCCGTTTTTTCGGGAATAAAAGCCCGCATATTATCATATTCCCCTTCACTCATCCATCGGCCGCGCACGTCCTGATAAACAATAATATTGCCTTCTTCCATCAGGAATTTGTTAGGCCCTATTAGCGATCGGAATTGATCTTCCCCGTAAGGTCGCGAACTATACGGAGTTCGCTGCATGAGAATTGGGTATTCTTTTGAAGTGTCTTTGGGAGAATAGATTGTAGTGTGAAGTTTAACCCCATCCCTCATCGGGATAGTAACTTCGGTTTTATTGTAATGTTCCTTTACTTTAAACTCTTCTGTTTGTGCCGAAAGGTTCAGGCTTAGCCCGGTTATAAACAAAACAATAAAACAGGATTGGAGTAATTTCATCTTTAGGATATTTTTTTAAAGTTCCTAAAGATAGAAATTACCCGCATAACCATAAAGAAAATTTAATTTATAGAAGTCTCCTTAAATTTCTCAAGTCCTTCCTGTAACCATTTGTAGTATTCATCGGCATCAGGCATATAACCCACAGGCTCATGAAGCATATTCACTTCAGGGTCTACCAGCACATAAAAAGGCTGCGAGTTATTTCGGAAATTAATGGTTTGGAATGTCGCCCATTTATCTCCAATAGTTTTAATTGGCTTGATACTTCCGTTTGGTCTTATGTAGTTGAATTGTTCCTCCTCATCCAGCTCCAAACGGTCATCTACATAGAGTGAAATAAGAATATAATCATCTCTTATAGTCTCAAAAACCTCAGGCTCACTCCAGACTTGTTCTTCCATTTTACGGCAGTTAACACAAGCCCAACCTGTGAAATCTATCATTATTGGCTTATTTTCTCTCCTGGCAGCTTCAAGACCTTTGTCCCAGTCTTTATAAGCTTCCAGGCCAAGCGGAGCTTCGGTGCCTTTATCATAAACGCTGTAGAACAACGGTGGAGGGAAGCCACTTAGTAATTTCAGATTGGCGTGGCTGGTGTTGGTGAGGCCCGGTATTAGGTAAATCACAAATAATAACACAAGAACTCCTACCCCAAAGCGACCTTTACTTATTCTTTGCTTAGGTCCCTCGTGCGGAAAGCGAAGCAAACCGAAGAGATAAGCTACAAGTCCGATCCCTATAAGTATCCAGATTCCGATAAAAATTTCGCGTTTTAGAATTCCCCAGTGCTGAACAAGATCGGCATTAGAAAGGAATTTAAAGGCCAGGCCTAGCTCTATAAATCCAAGGGTCACCTTAACCGTATTAAGCCAGCCTCCACTCTTTGGAAGCGAATTTAACCAGTTTGGGAAAAGGGCAAAAAGTGCAAATGGCAAGGCCAGGGCAAGACCAAAACCACCCATTCCAACCGTAAGTTGCATTGCTCCCCCGTCACTTGTTAAGGAGCCGCCCAGCAGAGATCCCAGAATGGGACCGGTACAGGAAAACGAGACCAAAGCCAGCGTTAAAGCCATAAAGAATATCCCAATAAAACCACCTACACTCGAAGCTTTATCATCCATCCTGCTACTCCAGGAACTCGGAAGGGTAATTTCATAATATCCAAAAAAGGAAAAGGCAAATATTATAAAGATGACAAAGAATAAAACATTCAGCGCAACATTGGTGGAGATATTGTTCAGTAATTCAGGGTTTACACTATCCAGAAGGTGGAAAGGCAAACTCAATAAAAGATAGATCAGGACGATAAAGAAACCATAAGAAATTGCATTAACCGTCCCCTTTTTCTTGTTTTTCGCTCCTTTTGTAAAAAATGAAACCGTTAGCGGAATCATAGGAAAAACACAAGGCGTAAGCAGGGCGATAAGTCCGCCAAGAAATCCTAAAAGAAATATATTGGTAAAATTATTTCCCTCTTCCTCTTCGGTATGGTAAGCTTCCATACCCTTAAGATCCATATCCAGCGCATCGGCAAGTTCCTGATCCCGGTCTGAAATCTCAAGGTCGGTGAAGCCTGAAGTTACCTTCATGTCCTGAAGAGATATGGTAAAACGTTCTGTTTCCGGGGGTAAACATTGCTCATCATCACATACTGAAAAATAAACCTCAGCAACCACCTCAGGTCCCTCAGGCTTAATTACCTTAATTTTTTGAGTAAAGACCGCTTCATCATTGAAATAGATGATATCGGCACCAAAAACCTCGTCATAATAAGGTTCAGCCTCAGGTTCTTCGGTTTCGCCTATAAGTTCAAAGGTTTCGGGAGAATCATTATAGGTAAATTTTGTTGGGATTGGCGCAATCTCAATATCGGCTTCCTGTTGGGAATAGAGGTGCCAGCCTTCTTCCAGGCTAGCAGTAAAAATTAGATTGTAAATACTATCGTTTTCCTGTTCTACTTCAGCTTCCCAGCTAATTGGATTGGAAAACTGATAATTTTGATCGTTATCATCAAAAATTTGAGCATTAACCGTAGTGAAGCTTAAGACTAATAAAAGCAGACTTGCCAGATACCTCATAAATTACAGGTGATTTTTAATATTTTCTGCCCGGGTGAATTTATAGCGAATCGATTATCGGCGCGTTGGTTGATCACCCAAACTATTTTTTCTCCCGA
>DATISX010000033.1:0-3462 GCA_035468275.1 Salegentibacter sp. | reverse complement strand
GGGATTTTTTTATTGGAGCAAATAGCTCTTTAGATCGTCATAATTACTGATCTCCTCAGAACGTTTTTCTTTATTCATAAAAGCTTTTACGCTGTCTGGTATTTCGATTTTCTTCCCAATTGCAGCTTCCACCGTTTCAAGAAATTTCACCGGATGGGCAGTCTCCAGGAAAATACCATAGTAATCAGGATTTTCCTTCAGAAAATTCTGCAAAGCAAGATAACCTACCGCGCCATGTGGGTCCATCACATATTTGTTTTTTCTGTAAACTTCTTTGATGGCCTGTTTGGTTTCATCATCACCGAAACTATAGGAAGAGAGTATTTCCTTTAATTCCCTGAATTCATTATGAAAGATCTCCAGCACTCTTACAAAATTGCTTGGATTTCCAATATCCATCGCGTTTGAAATAGTGTGGACACTGGGTTTTGGTTCAAATTTCTCAGTCTCGAGATATCGCGTTACCACATTATTTGAATTATTTGCCGCAATAAAATGTTTGATCGGTAAGCCCATTTCCCGGGCCATCAATCCGGCGCAGATATTTCCGAAGTTCCCGCTGGGAACAGAAAAAACCAGTTCCTCTTTCTTGTCTTTCAATTGTTTCCAGGCCAGGAAATAATAGAACATCTGAGGCAACCAGCGTGCTACATTTATGGAATTAGCAGAAGTTAATTGCCTCTTCTTCTGTATTTCTTCATCCAGAAAGGCTTGTTTTACCATATCCTGGCAGTCATCAAAACTCCCGTTCACTTCCAGGGCGCGAATATTCTGCCCAAGTGTAGTAAGCTGTTTTTCCTGAATGCCACTTACCTTTCCTTTTGGGTATAAGATCACCACGTCTATTCCTTCAACTCCAAGAAAACCATTCGCTACAGCTCCTCCCGTATCGCCTGAAGTAGCAACCAGCACGGTGATATTTCCAAGATTTCCTTTTTTGATAAAATAGCCCAGACAGCCGGCCATAAATCTCGCCCCAACATCCTTAAATGCCAGGGTTGGACCGTGAAAAAGTTCCAGAACTCCGGTATTTTCCTCGAGAGGAACCACCGGAAAATCAAAATCCAGAGTCTGGTCTATGATCTCTCTAAGCTCCCTTTCGGGAATCTCAGCCTGAATGTATTCCTTGATCACTTCAAAAGCGATTTGCGACTGTGATAGGTCGTCTATATTATCAAAGAATTCTTTTGGTAATCGAGGGATATTTTCAGGAAAATAAAGACCTTTATCGGCCGCCAATCCTTTAACAACCGCATTCTCGAAACTTGATTTATTTTCACTGTTATTTAAACTGAAGTATTTCATGATAGTTCTTTTATTCCCTCTGTACTGATGCGTGATAAATGAAGTTCAAAATCGATATTTTTATCGGAATAGAACTTTTCAATGGTTTCCTTTACATTCTCTGCGGTTTCATCTCCTTTGCACATGGCAAAAACCGAGGGTCCAGATCCCGAGATCCCAAAGCCTAAAGCCCCGTTTTTTAAAGCTATGCCTTTCAGTTTCTCAAAATGCGGAATCAAAATGGACCGGAAGGGTTCTATAATTTCATCTTTCAGACTCCGGCCAAGCAAATCATAATCTTCAGTATAAAGACCGCTGATTAGAGCCGCCAGATTTCCCCATTGGCTAATCGCTTTCTGCAAACTAACATTTTGCCTGATCACGGCCCGGGAATCCCGGGTTTTTATCTCGATCAAAGGATGCAGAATTACCATCCGCAATTCGGGAGGGCTGGGGAGTTTAATTACCTCCAGCGGCTCGTAGCTTTTAACAAGACTGAAACCTCCAAGCAAAGCCGGCGCGACATTATCGGCGTGGGCGTTTCCGCTGGCCAGACGCTCCCCTTCCATTGCGAATTTTATTAGTTCATTTCTGCTGAAAGGGGAACCCAACAACTTATTTACCCCGTAAACCGCTCCGGCCGAACTGGCTGCGCTACTACCAATTCCGCTTCCGGCCTTGATATTTTTATGAATTTCAATATCAAAACCCTGGTTGCTTTTTATTTCATCAAGCAGGGCCTGCGCGGCAACTCCGGCAACATTTTGATTAGTTTCGAGGGGTAATTCCTGTCCCGTGATTTTAGTTATCCTCAGTTCATTAAGATCATTTTTCCTGATAAGCATCTCATCGCCTACGTTTTCCAGGCAACATCCCAGGACGTCAAAACCACAGGAGAGATTGGCGACAGTTGCAGGAGCAAAAATTTTAAGTTCTTCCATCGCTTATTTTTTTCCAATTCTTATAATATCGGCAAAAATCCCTGAAGCCGTGACATCGGCACCGGCCCCGGCACCTTTTACGATTAGCGGCTGTTCAGGGTAACGTTCAGTAAAAAATAAAACGATATTATCGCTGCCACTTAAATTATAAAAAGGATGTTCAGGTCCCACTTCCTGCAATCCCACCTGGGCTTTTCCGTTTTCAAGTTGGGCTACATACTTTAGCTGAGCATCATTCTTTTCAGCATTTGTGTAAATCTCCTTAAACTTTTGCTCATCGCTTTCCAGCAGCTCAAAAAATTCCTCATTATTTTCAGAATTCAGGGCCTCTTCAGAAAGAAAATTTTTCTTTTCAATATCCTCCAGTTCCAGTTTCAATCCGGTCTCGCGGGCCAGGATAAGGATCTTTCGGGCTACATCTACTCCGCTGAGATCAATTTTAGGATCAGGCTCGGTGTAACCTTCCTTCATCGCCATTTCAACCGTTTTATAAAATGGAGCGGTACCATCATAATTATTGAAAACAAAATTTAAACTTCCCGATAGCACTGCCTGTATCTTTTTTACCTGATCTCCGGAGGCCACCAGATTCTTCAAAGTATCTATGATGGGTAAACCTGCTCCTACATTTGTCTCATACATAAAAGAAGCCCCATATTCCCTTGAGAGATCCTGTAATTCCTGGTAATTTTCATAATCATCGGCACAGGCGATCTTATTACAGGTAACCACCGAAATTGAATTAGCCAGGTAATGTTTGTACCAGGATGAGATCTCGGCACTCGCGGTATTATCTACAAAAATACTGTTGCGTAAATTCAGTTTTTGCACCTTTTTAAAGAAAGCCTTTTTATTGGCCGGTTCTCCTTTTTCAAGTTCCTCTTCCCAGCCTTGCAGATCTATTCCATCTTCATTGAATACCATTTTCCTGGAGTTTGAAAGCCCTAAAACCCGAACCTTAAGCCTTAGTTTTTCCAAAAGATAATTCTCCTGCTTTTTAAGCTGAGCTAACAGTTTTCCTCCCACATTCCCCACTCCAGTGATAAACAGGTTGAGTTCTTTTGAAGGCACTTCAAAGAATTGTTCGTGCAGGGTGTTCAAAGCTTTTTTTACATCCTTTTTAGCGATAACCGCCGAAATATTTCTCTCAGAAGAACCCTGGGCAATAGCTCTTATATTGATATTATTATTCCCAAGAGCGCTGAACATTTTTCCGCTAAGTCCGTGATGACTTTTC
>DATISX010000032.1:0-4974 GCA_035468275.1 Salegentibacter sp. | reverse complement strand
GCGTTTAAAATATCGACCTTAAACTTACAGATCTTTAGAAACCTTGTTTACAGCTTCAATAGTCTTATCAAGATCTTCATAGGAAAGAGCCTCGCTTATAAACCAGGTTTCATAGGCACTTGGGGCAATGTATATCCCGTTATCCAGAAGTCCGTGGAAGAATTTATTAAAGACTCCATTAGAAGCCGCTTTAGCTGCTGAATCAAAATCAAAAACCGGTTCGTCTCCAAAATGCACCGAGATCATAGAGCCAACGCGGTTAATGGTATGAGGCACATTGTTCGTCTTCAGAACTTTTTCAATTCCCAGGTGCAGATATTCGGTTTTCTTGTCGATACTTTTAAAGATCTCCCGGTTTTGATCCAGCTCTGTTAGCATAGCCAGACCTGCAGCCATGGCTAAAGGATTTCCGCTTAGGGTTCCTGCCTGGTAAACCGGCCCTACCGGCGCCAGGTAATCCATGATTTCGTTTCGGGCGGCAAAAGCTCCAACCGGAAGTCCGCCTCCAATCACTTTTCCGAAGCAAAGAATATCGGCTTTCACTCCAAACCGTTCCTGTACTCCACCCGGCGCGAGTCTGAAACCGCTCATTACTTCATCGAATATCAGCAGAATATCGTTTGCATCACATAAATCCCGCAATCCTTCTAAAAATCCTTCATTTGGTGGGATACATCCCATATTTCCGGGAACCGGCTCAATGATAAGACAGGCGATTTCCCCTTTATTGGCTTCAATTACCTCCTTTACATTATCAAGATCATTATATTTTGCCAGTAAAGTATCTTTCGCTGTACCCTGGGTCACCCCTGGACTATTCGGAGTTCCGAAAGTCACCGCACCACTCCCCGCCTGAATAAGGAAGGAATCGCTGTGGCCGTGATAGCAACCGGCAAATTTAATGATCTTTTCTTTTCCTGTAAATCCGCGAGCCAAACGCACAGCACTCATAGTAGCTTCGGTACCTGAATTCACAAACCTTATCTTATCGATATTAGGAACCATTTTCACGGCCAGTTCGGCAATTTTCGTTTCAATTTCTGTAGGCGTACCAAAGGAAGTTCCGCTTTTGGCTTTTTCCACTACGGCATCCACCACAGGTTTATGGGCGTGACCCAGGATAAGAGGACCCCAGGAATTGATGTAATCTATAAGTTTATTCCCATCTTCATCATAGAGATAGGCTCCTTCAGCCTTCTTTATGAAAATTGGTTCTCCTCCCACTGCTTTAAAAGCGCGTACGGGAGAGTTAACCCCACCGGGGATTACTTTTTGTGCCGCAGCGAAGAGTTCGCTGCTTCTTTTATAAATCATATTTTTAATATTCTGAAGATGAAATAATATATAATATCTGGCCTACGGCAAGGCTTTCGTCCTTTAAGTCGTTGTAACGCTGTAAATCTTCCACTGAAACATTGTAGCGTTTAGCGATTCCGTAGAGGGTATCCCCCTTTTCCACACGATAAGTCAGTTCTGAAGGCTCAGGATTATGGGTATAACTCGGGGATGGTCTTTTCAGGACATCGGCGTCATAGCGATATAACTCGTAACGCTCAATAATCCCGATCAATTTTTCAGGATATTTTCTGTCGGTTGCATATCCGGCCTTTCTGAGACCTTTGGCCCAGGCCTTATAATCATCGATACTCAATTCAAACAGCTCGGCATAGCGGACTCTTTCCGTAAGAAACAGCGAATGATCTCTATAGGAATAACGGGCATCTTTATATTTTCTGAAACATTCCCCACGAGCATCATCATCGTGATAAACTTTGGGACCGTCCCATTCGTGACATTTTATTCCGAAGTGATTATTGGCACGGCGGGAGAGATCTCCCTGGCCAGCCCCCGATTCCAGGATTCCCTGGGCAAGGGTGATACTGGCAGGAATATCATATAGGCGCATTTCCTCCTGGGCAATACCTGAAAAATCCTTGATATAATCTTCTACGCTATAACGCCGGGGTGAGGGTTCAAGGGTTTCAATCTTAAGAACTCTGGAGTTCTCATTTTCTGAAGCACGGGGTTCCGGCGGAATTATCCGGGGTCCGGAATCATTCTTTTTTTTGGTCACCACTTTCTTCTTACTCCCGCAGGAAACCGCAAAAACCGAAACAAAAATCAATAAAAGTATGTACTTTATCCTCATCTCATTAGTTGATTAGGGGCAGATTCTTTTTCCTTAAGACATTATTAACACCGTCAATTCCCTGGACTCCGCCTGTATGAATAGCAAGGATCTTAGACCCGGCAGGGAATTTTCCTCTTTTTATCTGGTCAAAAATACCAAAAACTAATTTTCCCGTATATATAGGATCGAGCTGAATTTGATATTTTTTTTTGAATTTATTAATAAAATTTATCAATTCCGAATTCACCTTAGCATAACCCCCAAAATGATAGTTTAGTATAAGCTCCCAATTATTTTTACAGCTGTATTTGCGTATTTCTTCAGCAAGAAAATCACCTTTGAGGGCAGGAAATCCCAAGATATGTTGATCTATGCCCGAAGCATTGATTATTCCGGAAATTGTTCCCCCGGTACCAACCGCGCAGCAAATATAGTTGAACTCTTCGTCGCCGGGGCCCAGAATTTCCTTACAGCCTTTTACAGCCAGGTCATTTGTTCCTCCTTCTGGAAGCAGGTAGAAGTCACCAAACTCATCCCTTAATTTCTGCTGAAATACTTTGGTTGTTTTTTCACGGTATTGGTGCCGGCTTACAAAATGGAGTTGCATTCCGCAGGAGTGAGCAAATTTAAGACTGGAGTTATCCTCCAGGGTTTTTGATAAATCTTCGCCAAGCTCTTCCCCGCGAATTACCCCGATGGTTTTAATTCCGGCAATCTTTCCGGCCGCCGCTGTAGCCGTGATATGATTCGAATAGGCTCCACCAAAAGTGAGCAAAGTCCCTTTGTTCTGGTGAAGCGCTTCTTTCAGGTTATATTTTATTTTTCTGAACTTGTTCCCGGAAACCTCCGGATGCAATAAGTCTTCGCGTTTCAGGTAGAGCGATATATTCTGAGAAAATTCAGCAATAAACTGATTTTCAGAAGAGACAGGAATATCAAAATTCAGTGGTTCCGGCATTTTGCAAATATCTCAAAATCTATTGTCGGACTGTTATAAAAACTGCAAAAAGGCCCAGAATTTTCGTTCCTGTAGGTAACCTTCCTTCATTTCCTGGGTGTAGGCTTCGCGCTCAAAACTTATATTTTTATAGGCCAGAAAAGAATCCTTGTATTGAAAAAGCCTGAAGAGATATTCTATTAAATACCAGATATAAAAAGGCAGCACAAAGAGCTCGATTTGTTGCCTGAGGTGAATCTTTTCGTGATTTATAAGATATTGATCGTCCTTAAGTTCCCTGCTTTTAAGGATCACAAAAGGCCAAATGCTCACCCCTTTAAACTGCTTCCCGAGCAGGTATTTGTTGACTATCAGAATCACGCAATCAAGATAAGAAATTGTATTTTTGTGTTATGAGTTTTTTAAAGAAAAGAATTCCATTAGAGGAAGGAGATTACTATCTCACCCCGGAAGGCTACCGATGTTTTACCGAGCAATATCATCTTAAACGAGGTTATTGTTGTGAAAGCGGTTGCCGTCACTGCCCTTATGGATACAATAAAAAAACCAACACCCAACAATGACAAAGCTTAGCTTCAAAGAGCAGATTTTACAAGGAATACCAGAACCTTTACCGGCAAAGAAAGTCTATAATCCCAATGTAAATCATGCGCCCAAGCGCAAGGATATTCTCACCGAAGAAGAAAAGAAACTCGCTTTGAGAAATGCCCTCCGGTATTTTAAACCCGAACATCATGAGGAGCTGATAGCGGAATTCAAAGAGGAACTTAAAAGATACGGTCGCATCTATATGTACAGGTTGAAACCTGATTATGAAATTTTTGCCCGTCCTATTGAAGACTATCCCGGAAAAACCCCTCAGGCCCGTGGGATCATGCTGATGATACAAAACAACCTGGATCCCAAGGTAGCTCAGCACCCGGACGAACTTATTACTTATGGCGGAAACGGAGCAGTTTTTCAGAATTGGGCTCAATATCTCCTCACCATGCAATATCTGGCTGAGATGGATGATGAACAAACCTTAGTCATGTACAGTGGGCACCCAATGGGGCTTTTCCCGTCGCATAAAAAAGCTCCAAGAGTTGTAGTGACAAACGGCATGATGATCCCAAATTACTCCAAGCCGGATGACTGGGAAAAATTCAATGCGCTTGGGGTTACACAATACGGGCAAATGACTGCCGGAAGCTATATGTACATCGGGCCGCAAGGGATTGTACATGGCACAACCATAACCGTTTTGAATGCAGGTCGCAAAATAGCCAAGTCAGGAGAAGGTCTGGAAGGAAAATTATTCGTTACCTCCGGGCTTGGCGGAATGAGTGGCGCACAGCCCAAGGCGGGAAATATCGCCGGATGCATAACAGTTTGTGCCGAAGTAAATTCCAAAGCCACACAAACCCGTCACAGTCAGGGTTGGGTTGATGAAGTTATCGAGGACCTTCAGAAATTAGTTAAAAGAGTCAAGCAAGCCAAAGAAAACAAAGAGGTGGTTGCCATCGCCTACCAGGGAAATATAGTAGATCTCTGGGAGGAGTTTGACAGGGAAAATATTTATATCGATCTGGGGAGTGACCAAACTTCCCTGCACAACCCATGGGCCGGAGGTTATTATCCTGCGGGACTAAGCTTTGAAGAAGCAAATAAGATGATGGCCCATGAACCGGAAGAGTTCAAAGAGAAAGTTCAGGAGAGTCTGCGCAGGCAGGTGAAAGCCATCAACGCCCACACTGCTAAAGGTACCTACTTTTTCGACTACGGAAACGCCTTTTTGCTGGAAGCAAGTCGTGCCGGAGCAGAAATCTTTACGGAAAACGGGAGAGATTTCAGATACTCCAGTTATGTTCAGGATATCATGGGGCCAATGTGTTTCGATTTTGGT
>DATISX010000031.1:0-2040 GCA_035468275.1 Salegentibacter sp. | reverse complement strand
TTTTGTTATTCAGCCGGTATTAAAAACGGGAACCTCGCTTAGTGAAACGGTAAAGCTTACTACAAAAATGGAGAAGATACTGCTGGAGTTTCCTGAAGTAAAACAAGTAGTAACCAGAATTGGTGCCGCTGAAGTTCCTACTGATCCCATGTCTATGGAAGAAAGTGATGTGATCATCACGCTCACCCCGAAAAAGGAATGGGTAACCGCAGATTCTAAAGACGGTTTAGCAGAAGAATTCAAGGAAGCTTTAATGATCATCCCAGGGATGGAGGTGGAATTCACCCAACCTATTGAAATGCGGTTTAATGAACTAATCACCGGTGTACGGGCAGATATCGCTATTAAGATCTTCGGAGAGGATCTGGAGATACTTAACAGGAAAGCTCACCAGATAGAAAATCTTATCCGCAATGTTGAAGGAGCTGCTGATATCACCGTTGAAAAGATAGCCGGTCTTCCGCAGATGAGTGTGAAATATGACAGGGCGAAAATTGCCCGCTACGGACTTAATATTTCAGATCTAAATGATTTAATAAGTGCCGGATTCTCAGGTAAAAAAATGGGAAGTGTTTTCGAGGGGGAAAAACGCTTTGATCTTGTAGTGAGACTGAATGAAGAAAATCGACAGGATATTTCAAATCTGGAAAACCTCTATGTAGACACTCCGGCCGGAAATAAAATTCCTTTAAGCGAACTGGCAGACATAAGTTATCAAAAAGGTGCAGCCAAAATATCCAGAGATGATACCAGAAGAAGGATCGTGGTGGGGGTGAATGTAAGGAACCGGGACCTTCAATCTGTTGTAGATGATGTAGAGGCATTGGTGAGTACGAATATAGATTTGCCGCCCGGTTATAGCATTACTTATGGTGGGCAATTTGAAAATTTACAAAGTGCTAAAAACCGATTGAAGATTGCTGTTCCGGTAGCCCTGGTGCTTATTTTTATCCTGTTGTATTTTGCTTTCAGTTCGGTGCGGGATGCTCTTATCATCTATTCTGCGATACCTCTGGCTGCCGTGGGAGGTGTACTCTTGCTTTGGATCAGGGACATGCCTTTTAGTATTTCGGCAGGCGTTGGGTTTATTGCGCTATTCGGAATTGCGGTGCTGAATGGGATTGTGCTTATTGAACATTATAAGGAATTAAAGAAAGAGGGAATGGAACATTCAGATCATTTAATGCAAAAAGGAGCGAAAGACAGACTGAGGGCGGTATTGCTTACAGCCTCTGCAGCGGCCCTTGGTTTCCTTCCGATGGCTATTTCAGAAGGAGCGGGAGCCGAAGTGCAGCGACCACTGGCAACCGTGGTAATTGGTGGGCTGGTTACGGCAACCTTGTTAACCCTTGTAGTTTTGCCTGTGCTTTATTCCCTTTTTGGTGGAAAGTCTAAAAAGGCGAATGACAATATTCATTTTAAAAACAGTAAATACAAATTACCGATCATTATTCTGATGTTTTCTCTTCCTGTTTTCGGGCAGCAGAAGGAACTCAGTTTTGAAGAGGTACGACAACTGGCCCTGGAAAATAATTCCGGCTTGAAGGTTTCAGAACTAAACCGTGCTGAAGCCGATGCACTGGTGAATTCTGCTTTTAGTTTTGATAAGACCGGGATCTATTACAATTATAATGAAATGGAACAAGGGCCTACAGACGAGCCTTTCAGGATCATGGGAATCCAACAGGATTTTTCATTCCCTACGGTTTATTTTTCGGCTAAAAAATTGAACAAGGCAAATTTGAGGGTGCAGGAGGAGGCGTATGAACTTATAAACCTTCAACTGGAAAAGGAGCTGGCATCTTCTTTTTATCAACTTAAATATGAGCTTGAAAAAGAAGAGGTTTATAGAGTTTTAGACAGTTTATACAGCCGATTTGCTCACGCTGCAACAAGAAGGTTTGAACTTGGAGCGACTAATTATCTTGAGAAGATCACGGCGCAGGCAAAACAGAGAGAACTGCAAACCCGGTATCAACAAACCGGAGAAGAAGTTAAGGCTGCGTATGAAATGTTGTGGAGCAGGGTTCAGGTTGAGGA
>DATISX010000030.1:0-11046 GCA_035468275.1 Salegentibacter sp. | reverse complement strand
TGATATCGTGCGTAAATTTATTGAATTGCGCTATCAATTGCTCCCATATCTTTACACCGCATTCTGGGATTATACCGAAAAAGGCATACCTATAATAAAGTCCCTGGTGATGTTTGACCAGGAAGACGTTAATACGCACTACAGAATAGATGAATTTATTTTTGGTAATAGTGTTCTTGCATGTCCTGTCTTAGAACCCAATGCCAGAGGAAGACGAATGTACATACCGCGAGGTAATTGGTTTAACTACTGGACCGATGAACTGGTAAGAGGCGGCAAAGAAATGTGGGTAGATGCTGATATTGACAGCATGCCGGTATTTATTAAAGAAGGCGCTATTATCCCGAAATATCCGGTGCAGCAACATGTAGGAGAGAAAAAAATAGAAGAGATCACCCTGGATATTTATTATAAAAAAGGCAAAGAAGATTCGCAGTTCTTTGAGGATGCTCACGACGGCTATGACTACACCAAAGGCCGCTTTTGTCTAAGAAGTTTCAGGCTTACCGGCAGGAAAAATCAACTTATTATTCAGCAGCATAAAGATGGATCTTTTGATAGTGATTGTAAGAATTTCAAGTTGCAAATTCACGGCTTGCCGTTTGAAATAAAAACCATTCAGCTGGATAATGAAACGAAATCATTGGAGCATTTACACCTTAATGGATGCCTTACGATGCTTATCGATGAAAACTTTACGGAACTGGATTTAAACGGGGAGAACGGGGAATAATTATTTATTCCTCGCTTCCCTTTCCATTGGCAGTAAACACTCGTAGATCATTTTATTTACGGGTGTTGGAATATTTAATTTTTCGGCTTCTTTTACTATAAATCCGTTGAAATTTTCCAGTTCGGAAGGCCTTCCCGCCATAATATCGCGTTGCGTGGAAGCGGTTGTTCCCGGAGGCTGATTTTGTATGATTTCAAAGGCTTTTTCAAGGTGTTCCTCCTCCAAAGGAATTCCTTTAGCATTGGCTACCGACTTAATTTCAATCGCTGTATTTTGTAGCAAATCATATAAATATGCGCTTTCCCTTATTTTATCAATGGAAACCCGCGTCAATCCGCCAATGCCGCTGATGGTTGCGATAAATAAGAACTTCTTCCATATCTCCAGCTGAATATTTTCGGGATTGAAATTGGAGATTCCCGCTTTATCCAAAACCGATTTCAATTGCTGAATTCTTTCTGACTTGGAATTGTCAATTTCCCCAAAAGTGATACGCGGCTCAAAACAAACGTGTTTTATCTTTCCCGGTTTTTCTACAAAACTTACAATATGGCAAAGCGCTGCCAATACATTCTTTTTCGGAAGGATCTCCAGTAATTTTTCAACATTATTTGCACCATTTTGTAAAGGCAAAATCATAGTTTCAGCCGAAATGATGGATTTCAATTGCTTAGCAACTTCCTGAATTTGCCAGGATTTCACTCCTAAGATCACAAGATCGGGAGTACGGACTTCAGCTAAATTATCGGTGGCGAGTTTGGGGTTTACGATAAAATTTCCGTTGATGCTTTCCACTTCAAGTCCTTTTTGTTTGATTGCTTCCAGGTGCTTTCCGCGGGCAATCATGCTAACGTCAAAACCTGCCTGAGCGAGTCTTCCACCAAAATAACCGCCAACACCTCCAATTCCGAAGATTAAAATGTTCATAGTATTCGTGCTTTGTAATATAAAAGTAAAATTACCGGGCGAGGCGACCTAAAGGTTTCTGGATTTCATGATAGAAAAGTTTTATTCCGGGCTAATTTTTTTAAACTTTAAACGTTTTAAAGAAATTGGAAGCTTAACTTTTATATTTTTACAAAAAATACCCGGGTCCCCTTATGAGCACATCTTTTGAAAAGTACCAGAAACGCAGGTTGATTTCTTCTTATTTTTCAGTTGTTATAAGTATCGCTTTGGTACTGTTTTTATTGGGAATGCTGGGCTTACTCGTGCTCAACACCAAAAAAGTAGCCGACCACTTTAAAGAACAGATAGCCCTTACCGTTTATTTCAAGGATTCAGCTAAAGAGGTGGAAATTGAGGAGCTCAAGAAAAGCCTGGCTATGGCAGATTATACAAAATCAACAAATTATGTTTCTAAAGATGATGCTGCCGAAGCTCATAGCAAAGAAATTGGAGAGGATTTTATGGATTTCCTTGGTTATAATCCCTTGCAGAATTCCATAGATGTGTATATGAATGCCGATTATGTTTCGGCAGAACAGGTAGATGAGATTGCCGGCGAACTCACCGCCAGGAATTTTGTAGATGAAGTGGTTTACGATAAACCGCTAATTTCCTTATTAAATGACAATGTAAAGAAAATTAGTTTCTGGGTGCTTATTGCCAGTGGGGTGTTTACGTTTATAGCAGTATTACTTATAAACAGCTCCATAAGGCTTTCAGTATATTCCAAACGTTTTATCATAAAGACAATGCAGATGGTTGGGGCTACAAAAGGTTTTATAAGACGACCTTTTATCTGGCAAAGCGTAAAACTTGGGATGATTGGCGCGGTGTTGGCCTTAATAGGAATGGCCGCAATGCTTTACTATTTAAACAGCAGTTTCCCCGAACTCAATCTTGCAGGAGATGTAAAAATTCTTGCTGCCTTATTTATTGGGGTTTTCTTTACCGGAATACTCATTACCTGGCTTAGTACATTCTTTGCCACTTCCCGCTTCCTGAATTTAAAGACAGACGAACTTTATTATTAAAAAACAGGTCTCTTAAACCTCTTTTTCATTGCATACAATTTTTTAGTCATATGCAATGACACTTATGTTACACACTTACAAGGAGTGTTAATCCATTTAACGTATTGATTGTCAGTTAATTGAAGCTTGCTCTCTTTCCATTGTATCATTTTCAATTGCTTTTTCCTCCTTCCCGAAAATCTTATTTTCTAACAAAACGCTACTTAATCTTCGAAAATCTGACTGCCGTCATAAATTCCGCAGTATTTCTGTTGCAACTTTGTACCAAACTTAAAAACCTAATGTCATGAGAAGTTCAATATCAATCGCACTAGTACTATTTTTATTCGTACTAGGCACAGCTCAAAGTCAGACTTTTAATTTACAATCTTCTTCAGATATCAAAGTTGAAGGAACATCAAATATCCACGATTGGGAAATAAATGCGGAACAAAAATCAGGAAGCACTGTTTTAGAAACTGAAGAAGGAAAAATTACCGCTGTTAAAAGTATACAGGTAACTATTCCCGCTGAAGGTTTAAAAAGCGGAAAAGGTGGGATGGATAAGAACACCTACAAAGCTTTAGATACAGACAAGCACAAAAATATAGAGTTTAGCCTGAATGAAGTTAAAGATTTCAAAGATGCCGGAAATGGTACCTGTACTGTAAAAGGTGTCGGAACCTTAAAGATCGCTGGAACCTCCAAACAAATTCCAGTTGATTTCACAGTTAAACTTAGCGGTAATACCGTGACGATAACAGGAGAAAAAACTCTTAATATGACCGATTTTAACGTAGATCCTCCAACTGCAATGTTCGGAACTATTACAACAGGAGATGAAGTAACAATAAAATTCAATACAAACTTTACTAAATAATCAAACCATTTAAACAATTAAAAAAATGAAAAATTCAATTAAATATTTCGGCTTTATTATGCTTGCGGTGTTTGGCTTCCAGGCACAGGCGCAAGGGATCCTACAAGATGTTGACAACTACAGGCCATTAGATCAAAGAGGGATCAATATGTTCGAGGCTCCAAAAGATACAGTTAGTACTTTTGATGGAGTAAGAGTAAGAGTTGGTGGAGCTTCCACCGTACAGTTCCAGGCTTTAGATCACGAATCTTCAGGACAATGGACTAACGAAGACGGTACTCCCGGTGCATTACCAGAAATAGGCGGAAACTTTAACCTTCCAACTGCAAACATGGACCTTGACGTACAATTATATGATGGGGTAAGAATGCACTTGAGAACTTACCTGTCTTCACGTCACCACCCGGAACCATACGTAAAAGATGGTTACATTCAAATTGACAAATTGGATTTCATTAGCCCCGGATTTATGGAGGACCTTATGAACAAGGTAACCGTAAAAATTGGTCACATGGAAAACAACTATGGTGATGCACACTTTAGAAGATCAGATAACGCTCAAACCCTACAGAACCCATTCGTAGGTAACCTTATTATGGATTCTTTCACCACTGAAGTCGGTGGGGAAATTTACTACCAGTCTAATGGATTCTTAGGAATGATTGGAGCCAGCAACGGTAAATTAAATCAATCTGTTGTTAACCCAGATGCAAACGGAGTTTCCTGGTTGGCAAAATTAGGATATGACAACTATGCAACTGCAACTCCAGACGATCTTAGACTAAGATTAACCGGATCTGTGTACCACACAAACCAGGTAGCTAACTCTTACCTTTACAGTGCAGACCGTGCCGGTTCAAGATACTACAGTGTGATGGGGCAAAATTTTACCTCAGGTAGATACAATCCGGCTTTTGGTAATGAAGTAACCGCATTTATGGTAAACCCATTCTTAAAGTATGGCGGACTTGAATTCTTCGGAACATTTGAAAAATCAAGCGGAAAACGTTCAACTCAGGTTGATGACCGTTCTTTTACCCAACTTGCAGGAGAATTGATCTACAGATTTGGAATGAACGAAAATCTATACGTAGCGGGACGTTACAACACTATTAGTGGTGATCATACAACTGGTGAGGATATAGACATCGATAGAATTCAACTTTCTGCGGGATGGTTTATGACTAAAAACATCCTGGCCAAAGTGGAATATGTGAACCAAAACTATGATGGTTTCGGAGTAAACAACCCACTACACGAAGGACAATTTAACGGGTTAATGGTAGAAGCAGCCATTAGTTTCTAAGTTGAGAGTAGCCCCGGGCTTTAACCTTCAAAAAGGTTATCCCGGGGTTTTTTATATCGTTTTGGCAAAGATTTCGCTAACTTAAAATGATAATTTACCTTTATCAAAATCGCTAAAAAAAGAAAAATGAAAACCTACCTGTTATTATTAAGTCTTCTGATTTCAAGTTTGGCAGGTATTGCACAACCCAGTGTGGAAACCCGTGAAATTGAGATCCTGCCCGAAAGCAGTTTAAGCATTACCGGGAACACCAATATTAGCCAGTTTGAATGCGAATTTGATACGGTTTGTTTTGAACAACAAAGTCTTACAGTACATTACTCTTCTCAAGGTGATATATTGGACTTTAAAAACAGCGTCCTGCCTTTAGAGAATACCAATTTTGACTGCGGAAACAAAAGAATTAATAAAGACTTCAGGGAACTTCTCAAAACTGAGAACCACCCGGAGATACTTCTGAAAATTCAGAAAATTGAAATGAACGGCCAGAATAATGCCCACGTCACTTTAAATTTTGAAATTGCCGGAAAGAATAAAAATTACCGGTTCCCGGTAAAGGTCACCGGCGATGATCAACTCTGTTTTGAAGGGAATCTTGCCCTTAACATTAAAGATTTTAACCTGGAAGCTCCAAGCAAAATGTTTGGCTTAGTTGTAATCGAAGAAGAAATCAGCATCAATTTTAAATTGAATATAAAAGCTTAAAAAAAATGACCAACCTCAAGATCGTCTCCCCTGCTGAAGCAGTTTCTGTAGTAAAATCGGGTAACCGGGTATTCTTTCAGGGAGCCGCAATGACTCCGAACACTTTGATAGATGCATTAAGCGATAGATACAAAGAAATAAGTGAGGTTGAAATCATCCAAATTCATACCGAAGGAGCAGCTAAGTATACCCAAAAGCCATATAGCGATTCCTTTATTACCAACAGTTGTTTTGTAGCCGGAAACGTTAGAGAGGCAGTTAACTCTTCAATTGGCGCCTATATCCCGATTTTTCTTAGTGAGATGCACCTGCTTTTCCGAAGAAATATTTTACCTCTGGATGTGGCTTTCATACAGGTTTCACCACCGGATAAGCACGGATATTGCTCCCTGGGAGTTTCCGTAGATATTACACTGCCGGCCATTCAAACGGCAAAAAAAGTAATTGCACAAATCAATCCGCAGGTACCAAGAAGTCACGGCGATGGAAATATCCACATCAGCCGCATTGAAGCCGCCTGTGAAGTAGATCACCCCATATTTACCTTGAATTTTACCGAACCAACAGGAATTGAGACTCAAATAGGAAAACACGTCGCCGGGCTTATTGAAGATGGGGCGACCCTTCAAATGGGTATTGGCGGAATTCCAAACGTGGTTTTAAACAATCTCAAAAATCACAAACGCCTGGGAATTCACACCGAATTATTTTCAGACGGAATCCTGCCACTTGTAGAATCGGGAGTGATTACCGGCGAAATGAAGGAGGTAAAAACGGGAAAACTGGTGACTTGTTTCGCTATGGGATCACAGAAACTCTACGATTTTATTGACGACAATCCCATTGTTCATTTCAAGGAAGCAGGCTACACCAACGATACCGCCATAATTCGGCAGAATCCAAAGGTTACTGCCATAAACAGTGCGCTGGAGATCGATCTTACCGGGCAGGTTTGCGCCGATACGATTGGAAAATATCAATATTCAGGGGTAGGCGGGCAAATGGACTTTATTCGTGGTGCCTCACTGTCAGAAGGAGGGAAACCTATTATCGCGATGCCCTCGGTGACCGCAAAAGGAATTTCTAAGATAGTCCCTTATCTCAAAGAAGGCGCCGGCGTAACCACTACCCGGGCCCATGTACATTATATCGCCACAGAATATGGTATAGTAGAACTCTACGGAAAAAACCTTAAACAACGAGCAAAAGAACTTATCTCCATTGCTCATCCCGACCACCGGGAAGCCCTGGAGGAGGAAACTTTCTTAAGGTTCAGAAAATAAAAAAATCGAATTTTAGCTCTTAAAGCCCGGGAACATTACGTTTCCGGGCTTTGTTGTTTTTTGCTTATGATTTGAGTCATAAGTATCGGGCAGCAAGCAGGGTAATTTTATCATCTAATCTAAAAAATCACTAAAATGAAACTTTACAACAACCTGCTTGCAGATTTTGAAGAAATGCCCATGGGCTATTCCACCATCGGGATAATCGCTTCCAGTTGTCTGGGCTCTGTGGCCGCCATGCTTATTTTAATGCAGGGACATGGGTTTTTAGATATGATACAGCTCTTTGTAGTGGTAAGTGTCTGTATGGGCTTTAACGCCGTTATCCTCGCACAGTTCAAACCCAAAATAATTTTTAATTCCTTATTGCTTAGCTTAGCGGTCTCAACGATCTTTATTCTGATAAATATTATCTAAGCAATGAGAAACGATATTCAGAACCGGGAAGATGTATTTTCCCTGATTTCCCGTTTCTATTCCAAAGTAAGGAGGAATGAGGAAATTGGTCATTTCTTTAATGAATCTATAAATGACTGGGATGAACACCTGGAAAAACTTACCGATTTCTGGGAGAGCAACCTTTTTTTCAAGGGGTTGTACAGCGGTAATCCGCAGAAGGCCCACGTAAAGGTTGACCGCGAAAACAACAACAAGATAGGATCTGAACATTTTGGAGTTTGGCTAAACCTGTGGTTTGAAACCATAGATGAACTTTTTGAAGGCGAGCTGGCCAACCGCGCAAAGAATAATGCCCGGAAAATGTCTTCACATTTATATCTGAAAATCTTTCAGGCAAGAGAGGAAAAATAAAAAACCTGCTCGTAAGAACAGGTTTTTTGGGGCTAATTTTCGTTTAATTCTAAAATGAATGAAACTTTTGTTATCCGTGAAGGATTAATATTGGCGGTCTGGAGGCTTGCGCCCCACCTTTAACCGGAGGATGCAATAACAACTCATCTGATATCTTTAGATTACGAGCCATTAGCACGACAAGATTTGCAGAAGATTTGGCATCTTTCCAGAATTGCCCGCCAAGTTGGGTATTTTGATCGATAGTATTGAATTTAACAGCTCTGGGGCTCAACCTGGTGTTAAGTTCCTGGCGAATAACACCAAGTTGATTTCCGTGTTGATTATTTATCTCCCACACATTGAAAACCGAGGCTGCCAGCAAAGGCAATTTTTTAAATACCTCTAGCATATCGCCGTGTACCATTACTGAATAATCAATAGGAAAGAACAGGTTTTCCCAGGGTTTGAATTCCTGGTCTTCGGTTACCGTAAGTACGGGACATTTTACCTTTCTCAACACATTATAAGTGTTTGTGCCAATCCCTTTGATTTGATCGGAACTTCTGCCCGACGCGCCCATAACTATTAGATCAATATCCTTTTCGGCCACAACTTTTCTTGTGGCATCAATCAAATTATCATTTTTAAGGATTGCATGAAATTTATGGCCGTCAGCTGTGGCTTCTTTACGAAGCTTTTCGATGCATGCCTCTAAACCCTCTTTATTTGAATCTCCCGAGTGTAAAATGTAAAAATTTGAAGGAAGTCCGGGTAAATTCAGGGCATATTTGGCTGCATTATAAGCATGTGCAGAATAATCGGTTAAGATTAAAATATTAATGGCCATGGATTTCCTTTTCTAATTTGTGGTAAAATTATAGAGAAAGTCCGCAGCCAAATATGACGGCAGTCAGAAAAGTACAAAAAAGCAGTTTAGCTTATTTTTTCAAGTTTATCGGCATCAAGAAGCTTAACATTTCTACCCTCAATTTCGATAAGACCTTCTTTTTTAAAGTCGGAAAGAGTTCTGATAAGTGTTTCTGAAGCGATCCCGGCAACACCGGCCAGGTCGGCTCTGGAGATTCTGATGCTGTGCAGGGGATTCTTTTTAATCTCCCTGGCAAACATCAGAATAGTTTTTGCTGTTTTTCTGCGCACTGAAGCGTAAGCAATATCGATAAGCTGTTCTTTTATTCCGAAGAGATTTTCATTCATCACCTCAAGAAGCTCCATACTTAACCTGCTATTCTCGTAAAGAATGTCCCTTAATTTATCCCTGGAAAGAGAATACAAAGTAGTTTCCTCAATAGCAGTCGCAAACTCCCGGTAGGAAGAATTGGAATTAAAGCTAAGACTTCCGAAGAAATCTCCATCTTTATATAATTGAGTAATAATTTCTTTTCCGCGGGAATCAAATTTATGGGCTTTTACCACGCCACGGTCTACCATATAAAAGTTCACCGAAGTTTTTCCTTCTTCATAAACACTTTCCCCGGTTTTAAAGTTATGCCGGTCGCCTGTTTTCATCAACTCTCTAAAGGCTGTAAGATTCGGTATTTGTTGTTGTTCCTTATGAGCTTGTTCCGGTTTATCGCTTTTTAAAATTTGTACTTTTGCGAGCCGGCTTTCAATGGCGCTTAAGAGATCAGTCTCCTCGAAAGGTTTTGTTAGATAGTCATCGGCACCAAGGTCCATCCCGCGTCTAACGTCTTTATGCTCTGTTTTTGCTGAAAGAAATATGAAAGGAATAGCGCTGGTCTCGGGAGTTTTAGATAACTCGGTTAACACATCATAGCCATCCATTTCCGGCATCATAATATCACAAACTATTATATCGGGTAATTCGCTTTTCGCCTTTGTTACCCCCTGCTTTCCATCTGAAGCGGTTACCACCTCAAAATCTGATAATTCCAGAATTTCGGCAGTATTTTCTCTTACCGTAACATCGTCTTCAATAAGCAGTATTTTTTTCATCAATATAAAGTTCAAGCACCATATTAAATGGCTCTAAATTTAACAAAATTAATTAACGTTCGTAATTGGGTAGTTGCACTGTAAAGGTTGAGCCTTTGTTTTCTTCACTTTCAAAATGAATCTTTCCTCCCATATTCTCTACGTGAACCTTTACGATATTGAGTCCAATTCCTGTTCCCTGATTCAGCAAGGCATTTTCGGCCCTGAAATAACGTTCAAAAATATGCTTCTGATCTTTCTCGGGAATTCCCATTCCTTCATCAGAAACCTCAAAAATAACCATATTTTCGTTATTCTCTATTTTAAAGAATATGGTCGAGTTTTCAGGAGAATATTTAATGGCATTACCTATAAGGTTTGACAACACAAGGTCCAGTATTTTCTCATCCTGATAAAGGGTCACCTCATCCAAATCCTTAGGATACTCGATTTCCTGTCCATATTTAAGAGTAACATTCGCATTATAAACTACATCGTTAATGACTTTATTCAGACTGAAACTACTGTATTTGTAGTTCACATTCCCGGATTCAAGCCGTTCGAGGGAAAGAAAATCATTCAGGATATTATTGAGGTAATGCACCTTATCCTTTATAGTTCTAAGGTGTTTTTCCCGTTTTTCCTGTTGCTCTCCCGTGACATATTTCCCAGCCAGGGTGGCCGATGTAAGAATCCCACTAAGAGGTGTTTTAAACTCATGAGAAACCAAGGAGAGAAACTTAGTTTTCAGCTCATTGAGTTCTTTTTCCTGTTTTAAGGCGAGTTTAATTCGTTTTTCAGCTTCTTTTCTTTTACTGATCTCTTTCTCAAGATTTTCAACGGTTTCCCGAAGCTCTTTAGTACGAATTTTAATTTTATCTTCCAGCTCAGCATTCAGTTCCCTGATGCGACGCTGATTTTCCTTCCTTACGGTAATATCTACAATCAGGGACATCACAAAATCTTCCCCGTCGACGCGGAAGGGATTGAGTCCGGCTTCTACCGGAAACTGACTTCCGTCCTTTTTACTTCCGAATAATTCCCGCCCGTGGCCCATTTGTCGTTTCTCGCTATGGGTAAGAAAATCTTTGAAATGCTTCGAATGATCTGGCTTATAATTGGGTGGGATTAGGATATTTAGATGCTGGCCCACAAGTTCCCCGCGTTCATAACCGAACATATCCAGAGCAGCCAGGTTTACGGTTACTATAATTTGACTACTATCTACTACAATCACCCCTTCTGAGGCCGCTTCGAAGAGGGTATTAAAGACATTATGATTTTCCTTGAAGAATTCCCTGGCCACGAGTTTAGTTTAAAAATTTACAGAAACTAAATTACAAAGCATTTAGCGAAATAGGCTTGCTGAAGGGAAATATTTTAAAACAATAAACCGGCCTGTTTTCAGAATTCGGTTTTACATTTTGTTGGCCTAC
>DATISX010000029.1:0-12544 GCA_035468275.1 Salegentibacter sp. | reverse complement strand
GGGTTTTATCGAATGAATGATAGGAATGGCATCTTCATAATCATTATATAGCGCGATTGGTTGCTTTTCGCTGGGTTTTATTTCGTTGAAGAGGTGAATGTGTGGCACCTGATTCAAAATAAGGTTATCCAGCATTGAATTAAGGCCTGTCATAAAACTAACCAAAGTTATATAGGCTGCAATACCAAAGGTTACTCCAATTGAAGCTGTGACGGTAGATTTCAGTTTAGTGAAAAGGTGAGTCTTTGCGATTTCGAATATTACTTTCCAGGATCTCATTGTTCGGGTTTGTATACAGGTTCATTTTCTTCAATCCCTGAAATAATTTCTATGTACTCCATATCCTGAAGTCCGGTAACAATCTTTACCGGTCCGTCTTCGGTGAGAACCTGGTTTTCATCCAGAAGAAACTCTTTAGGAATGACCAACGCATCTTCTTTTTCAGCAACCACAATATTTGCCTCTCCCACCAGGCCCGGAAATAATTTGGGCGGATCCTTTACAAAAACCGCCTCAATCATAAAGGTTTGTGTACTCTCATCCTTAGCCGGGTATATTTTTTTAATACGAGCCTCGAAAACCCGGGAACCATAAGCGTCTAAAGTGACCAGTGTTTTCTGTCCAACTTCCAGTTTCACGATGTCCAATTCATCTACAAGGAGCTCGATTATAAAATTATTTGCGCTGCCAATAAGCGCTAATGGTTCAACCGTATTTACAATTTCCCCAGGTTCCTTATACAAGGCATACACTAGACCATTGATTTTACTGGTAACGGTGAATTCCCCGGAAGAATATTCCGAAGACTTATAAGTGTTCAATGCCTGTCTAACCTGAATAGACAAGTCATTTCTGGTACGCTCATATTCTTCTTCTAAAACCTGAAGATTATTCCCGGATAGTTCATAGGCAAGCTTTCTGTTTTCGTAATCAAGCTTAGAACCAATGTTCTGCTCCCAAAGTCTTTTTTGTCGCAGAAAATTGATCGAATCATTTCGAAAATTAAGAGATGCCGACTGAATTTCTTTTTCCAATGATTTAAGTATTGCTGAAGTCCCACTGAAATTTTCCCTGGCATGCTGAAAGCTGAGTTTCGCATTCTCCATGTTTAGAGCCGGCGCTATATTTATTAGTTGAATGATAGGTGTTTCAACTTCAACCCTGTCACCTTCTTCAACCAGATTCTTATCAAGTATACCTATTACGGTGGCGTATGCCCGATAAAGACTATCCGGTTGAATAATTGCAGATGAATATACAGATTCCACCAGTTTTGTCCTTTGGGGTATAATTTTCTCAGCCGGCTCAGAACAGGAGAGGAAAAGGAGAAGGAAAGAAATTACCAAAGCAGCTTTCATTGAGCCAAAACTTTCTCAAAGTAAATCAAAAATCTACCGGAAAAATATGAGGAAAGTCATTGAAAGATATATGGTTGGGACTTTTATTGCTTTGCTAAATTTCAACGGTCTTTATCGAATTCAATAGTTAAATAATAAAATAAAACGTACTTACTTGAGTACTTTTAATATTTTTGTGACATGGAAACAGTAAATTATACAGACTTTCGTTCCAATCTCAAGTATTGGTTCGATAAGGTAGTGAATGATGTCAGCGATATTATTATAAAGAGAAAAAATGGTAAAGACCTCGTGTTGATATCCCTGGATGAATACAATTCATTAAAAGAAACCACCTATTTGCTATCAGGAAAAAACCGGGATATTTTAATGAACTCCATCAAAGAGTTGGAAGAGGGGAAAGGGGTTCAAAAAGATTTAATTGAATAAATGAAGTTAACCTGGTCTGCTTCTTCCTGGGAAGACTATTTGTATTGGCAAAAAGTCGATAAGAAAATTGTAAAACGAATTAATGATCTCATAAAAAGTTGTATGCGAACACCTTTTGAAGGCATTGGAAAACCTGAAATTTTAAAAGGGGATCTTCAAGGTTATTGGTCAAGACGAATAACCTCGGAGCATCGATTAGTTTATAAAATTGAGAATAATGAATTATTAATCGCAGCCTGTCGCTATCACTACGGAAAGTAAAATTTCCAGGATATTGCTTTTATCCTTTTCCAAAAGTTAATTGGCCTGATTGGGTCAAATTTTAAAAAAGACTTTAAAGGTAGAACCTTCGTTTTCTTCGCTCACGAGCTTTATTCTGCCCTCATTATCCTCGATCATTTTTTTCACTACATAGAGGCCCATGCCGGTTCCGCGTATGTCTTCCGATAGTCTTGAAGATTTTTTAAACACCCGCCTCTGATCTTCAACTGCTATACCCAATCCATTATCCTGGACACACAGGATCACAAAACCTTCCACTTCCTCTGTGCCTATTTTGATCTCTGAAGTTTTATTGGGATCACTGAATTTAACGGCATTATGTATAAGGTTGTAGAAAATGCTTCTCAGGCTGCTTCTGGGAAAGGTAATTTCCTTTACTTCCAAATCTGTTGAAATCTTTATTTTTTTCGCTCTGATATCTCCCTTAAGCGCAGTAAGAATGTCATGACAGATTTCCTCGATATTCAACGACAAATTTTCGGACGATTCTCCATTCTCTTCAACTTTTCCTGAAGTGAAGTCCTCCACTATAGCATCGAGGCTTTTAGAGGATTCTTTGAGGGTATTAATCCATTTCTTGAACTGCCTTGAATCATTTTTTTCATGAGCCATTAATAACCCGTCGGCGATTAAAGTGATGGTTGAAATAGGTTGCCTTATATCGTGTGATAAGGCATATTTGAGAGTCTCGTATTGAGAATTAAGTTTTTCCAGTTCCTTTAAGGCCTTCAATCGTTTTGTGATGTCCACAAAAGTTATGATCACACCATTGATGACATTCTTCTCGTGCTCTATATAAGGTACTATATTCATTTGGAACCAGCGGCCGTCGGTAGTCTGCACTTCTTTTTCTAGGGACTTGTTGGAATTATCAATTACAGTTTCAATATCTTCCACCACGTGAGGATAACGTAAATTGTCTTTAATCTCTGAGATGTTCCTCCCAACGTGATCATAAGTCAGGGAAAATTGCTTCATAGCGGGAGGTGTGAAGATTCTCAAAATGAGATCTGCATCAACGAACAATTGCGGGATTATAGTATTTGAAAAGTAATTTGAAAGGTCAAAATTAAGTTTTCGCAATTGGCGGGCATCATTTCTCGGAGTTTCAATCATAGGGGCAAATCTAAGACATAAATTGTTAATAACATAAAAACTTAAAATTGGTTCGTATTAAATTAAAAACCTTTAAGAAAGTTTTTGTTTTTGTTTTAACCATTTTACCTGTTTTTTTTGTGCCATAGAGATAACGGAACGGGCTATTTTGAGTTCACTCTTTGAGATTTAGTTTACCTGTAATTTTACTTAAAGTCAATCTTTTAACTCTGAAAATCCTTTGCCTTATCTATAGTCGCTTCAATACTTTTCAGGAAACTGTCAACTTCAAAGGGCTTGGCAATAAAATTGTTAGCTCCGGCAGCGATAGAAGTTTCTTTGGCACCATCCATCCCAGACATCATAAGTATGGGTGTTTTTGAAATATCTTCTGTATTTCTAATTGAAGCACAAATATCCGTCCCATCGAACCCTTTCAGTAATTTATCCATAATTACCAAATCAAATTTATCCGCCAGAAGAGTTTCAACCGTTTTATTGGGAAGCCTTAGAAGGTTTACCTCATACCCATGCATTTCAAGTTGGTCATGGAGGATAAGTCCCAGGTGGTAATCGTCCTCAACTAGTAAAATTTTATTCATTTTAGTTCTTTTTGTTTGAAATATTAGTCCTGTTACCGGAGAGCATAAAGGGGAATTCGATTAATTTCCTTATTCTGTCAGGTCACCCTACTTCAATTAACTTTTGTCTTATCAACCTCAGGATTATCAACCCTTACTTGATGCGATTTTTTGAATAATTTTAGTGAGTGCCAAAAATAATAATAAAACTAACACCATCAAGAATTACTAGTTAGTCCAACTTCAACTTTCAACTTATTTCTTAAAAAAGAGTTATAATTTATAACTGAAAAGTTATTGATTGGTTAATGAAATTATATCTCCAGTGCCCATCCTATAACCTCCCAATTGTTTTTCCATCCCGGAACTTTTGAAATTTAATTCATCTAAACATTTCACAAAAATTTCACATAATGTTTGTTTTTAAAGTGCTTTTTTTACGATCCTTTAAAATTTGTAATTCTTAGTATATATTTCTGTTCACATAGTTTATTTAATAAAAACCCCAGTTCGAAATGGCTAAAAAAACGACGTCTCCCAAAACCAATAACAAAACTTCTTCCCAAAATACAACAGTAGCAAAGCGCCCAATTAAAAAATCAAAAAGGGTAGCCGATAAGGAAATGTTCAAGGATAGTGATTATATGCACGAACAGCTGGACAGACTTATATTTGCACTTGAGGCATTTAGGGAAGGGGATATTTCCGTTCGGCTGTCAAAGGAACGGAATGATAAATTCGCCGATGTAGCCGAAGCTTACAATACCATGGTTGAAATGATTGGGGGGGTTAGTACGGAAGTTTCCCGTATTTCCCGAGTAGGAGGTATTGAAGGGAATTTGGATGCCAGGGCAGAGTTTAAAGCTTCCACCGGGGTTTGGAAGGATATGATTGACAACATCAACATTCTTATTGAAGCCATAGCCAAACCTGTACTTGAGGTAAGTCGGATTCTTAATAGTATAGCAGCAGGAAAACTTGAAGATAAATTTAGTTTAACGGTAACCGGGGATTTCCGGGCAATGGCTGATGTAATTAACCGAACCCTGGGAAGTTTGAACATTTTTGCGGAACAAGTAACCCTGGTGGCCCGTGAGGTGGGTGTGGAAGGAAAACTGGGAGGACAGGCAAGTGTACCTAACGTTTCAGGAACCTGGAAAGATCTTACCGATAACGTAAACCACATGGCGAGTAACCTTACCGAACAGGTAAGGGAAATAGCCAGGGTAACCACAGCGGTGGCAGATGGAGATCTCTCAAGAAAAATTACAGAAGAAGGAAAAGGTGGAGAAGTTCTGGGGCTATCCACTACTATAAACAGGATGGTTGATTCCCTAAACATCTTTGCTGCTGAAGTAACTAATGTGGCCCGGGAAGTTGGGGTAGAAGGAAAGTTAGGAGGCCAGGCAGATGTACCTGATGTGGCGGGAACCTGGAAGGATCTTACGGTGAACGTAAACACGATGGCCTCCAACCTTACTGCTCAGGTAAGAGAGATTGCGGGAGTAGCAACTTCTGTTGCAAATGGTGACCTTTCAAAGAAGATTTCGATTAATGTAAAGGGGGAAATTGCGGAGCTAAAGGATACCATTAATCAGATGGTGGATTCCCTGAATATTTTCTCCGATGAGGTAACCCGTGTGGCACGGGAAGTAGGTACAGAAGGAAAATTGGGAGGACAGGCAGAAGTGCCCGATGTGGCCGGAACCTGGAAAGATCTTACAGACAATGTAAATACCATGGCAAGCAACCTGACCAATCAGGTGCGGGAGATAGCCTCTGTAACTACCGCGGTTGCGCAAGGAGACCTATCACAAAAAATTACAGAACAAGGAAAAGGAGGAGAAGTATTGGTCCTGTCTAATACGATCAACAGCATGGTTGATTCGTTAACGCTCTTTGCTGCTGAAGTAACGCGTGTTGCCCGGGAAGTGGGTACCGAAGGAAAACTGGGAGGCCAGGCAACCGTACCAACTGCAGCAGGAACCTGGAAGGATCTTACCGATAATGTGAACATCATGGTTAGCAACGTAACCACCCAGGTTCGGGAGATTGCAAATGTTGCTACCGCGGTAGCAGATGGGGATCTTTCACAAAAGATATCTATTGATGTAAAAGGGGAGATTGCTGAACTTAAAGATACTATCAACCAGATGGTGGACTCCCTGAATATTTTCTCTGATGAGGTAACCCGGGTGGCCCGTGAGGTGGGTACTGAGGGTATTCTTGGAGGTCAGGCAAAGGTGCCTGATGTTGCAGGTACCTGGAAAGATCTTACCGATAATGTGAACTATATGGCCTCCAACCTTACCACACAAGTACGGGAAATCGCGAATGTGGCAACCGCTGTAGCAAAAGGGGATTTGGCACAAAAGATTGCCATTGAAGCCAAAGGTGAAATAGCCGAACTTAAAGAAACCATCAACACCATGGTGGATTCCCTGAACATATTTTCAGATGAGGTAACCCGTGTGGCCCGTGAGGTGGGTACCGAAGGTATTCTCGGCGGCCAGGCAGAAGTCCCCAATGTAGGTGGCGCATGGTGGGAACTAACCGAGAATGTAAATACTATGGCCTCTAATCTTACTACACAGGTAAGGGAAATTGCCTCGGTAACCAAGGCTGTTGCGAACGGAGATTTATCCAAAAAGATTTCCGAAGAGGAAAAAGGGGGAGAGGTATTGGAGCTCTCAACTATTATCAATACGATGGTAGATTCCCTGAACATACTTTCCAATGAGGTAACACGTGTTGCCCGTGAGGTGGGTACAGAAGGAATGTTGGGCGGCCAGGCAGAAGTTCCGAATGTGGCGGGTGCATGGCTCGACCTTACCGGAAATGTGAACACAATGGCCAGTAACCTAACCAGCCAGGTGAGGGAGATTGCCAATGTAGCAACAGCGGTAGCGAATGGAGATCTTTCACAAAAAATATCTATTGATGTAAAAGGTGAAATAGCCGAATTAAAAGACACCATTAACCAGATGGTGGACTCGCTGAATATTTTTGCAGCGGAAGTAACCCGTGTGGCAAGGGAAGTAGGTACAGAAGGTAAGCTTGGAGGCCAGGCTAAAGTGCCGAATGTAGCAGGTACCTGGAAAGGATTGACAGATAATGTGAACACGATGGCGAGTAATTTGACCACTCAGGTACGGGAGATTGCATCGGTAACAACTGCAGTTGCACATGGGGATCTTTCACAGAAAATTTCCGAAGAAGGAAAAGGAGGGGAGGTACTGGAGCTTTCTACCACCATTAACATCATGGTTGATGCTCTTAACATATTTGCAGATGAGGTGACTAATGTTGCCCGTGAGGTGGGAACTGAAGGTATTCTTGGAGGACAGGCAGAAGTACCAAACGTGGCCGGTTCCTGGAAAGATCTTACAGATAATGTGAACCAGATGGCGAGTAACTTAACCTCGCAGGTAAGGGATATTGCCGGGGTATCTACCGCACTTGCACGAGGAGATTTCTCGAGGAAAATTGATGTTGAAGTTAAGGGTGAGGTGCAGGAACTTAAAAATAACATCAATGCGATGGTTGACAGTTTTACGACTATTGTAAAAGCAGCCAACACTATAGCAAAAGGAAACTTTGCGATTGAGATGCCGCTTCGTAGTGAGGCAGATCAACTGGGTATCGCTTTGAATACAATGACAGAGAACCTTAAGCGAATATCTGAAGAGAATGAGAATGAAGCCTGGATCAAGACGGGACAGGCAGGGCTTAACGACAGGATGCGCGGAGAACAGGACCTCTTGACTTTATCTAAAAATATTATTTCCTATCTAACGAAATACCTGGGCGGTCAGGTTGGTATAATTTATCTGACTGAATCAAACAACGATAAGAAACAGTTGAGAATGACCGGTTCTTATGCGTTTACCCGAAGAAAATCCTTTAAAACAACCTTTGATTTTGGAGAAGGTCTGGCAGGTCAGGCTGCACTGGAGAAAGAAGTGATTGTCCTTTCAGGTATACCTTCAGATTATATTAGTGTAACTTCAGGTCTTGGAGAAAAAAAACCAAGTAACATCCTGGTCCAGCCTTTTATTATAGATGGTGAAGTAAAGGGAGTGATCGAAATTGGGTCATTCAAGTCTTTTAATGACAGTCAACTGGAATTAATGCGTTCAGTTGGAGAAAATATTGCAATTACGACCAACTCTTCTCTGGATAGGGAAAAAATGAAAGATCTGCTTGAAGAATCTCAGCGACAATCTGAAGAGTTGTTGAAACAACAGGAAAAATTACAGATCCAGAGTAAGGAATTACAAATGGCCAATGACGACCTGGAATCAAAAACCAAGGATTTGGAGATGCAGAAAGAGGATCTTCAGTCCAGCAGGGTGGAAGTGGAACGAAAAGCCAAGGAATTGGAACTTGCCAGTAAGTATAAATCAGAATTCCTGGCAAATATGTCCCATGAATTGAGAACACCATTGAACAGTCTTCTAATTCTATCCAAGGACCTTAGCGACAACCGAAAAGGGAATTTGTTGAAAGACCAGCAAAAATCTGCCAGCATTATTTATGAAGGAGGCTTAAGTCTGCTGAACCTTATCAATGATATTCTGGATCTTTCCAAAGTAGAAGCCGGAAAACTGCAGATCCATCCCGAAGAAGTTATAGTAGACAGCCTTGTGAATAATCTGGAAAACCAATTTCAGCCTTTAGCAAAATCAAAAAAGTTAAAGTTTACTATACAATGTAAGCCAAATGCGCCTGAAAAGATAATAACCGATGGCCAGCGGTTGGAACAAATTGTAAAAAACCTACTTTCAAACGCAATAAAATTTACAGAAAAAGGATCTGTGAACGTCTCGATTGGTAAACCTGATGCGAGGGTTAATTTCCGGGAAATTACCCTGTCAAAATCTGAAGTTTTGGAAATTTCAGTTACAGATACCGGAATTGGAATTCCTGAAGCAAAACGAATGATGATATTTGAAGCTTTTCAGCAGGCAGAAGGAGGAACCAGTCGCCAATATGGAGGAACTGGCCTGGGATTAACCATTTCAAGGGAACTTTCAAGACTATTAGGAGGTGAAATTCATATAGAAAGCACAGAAGGAAAAGGTAGCATATTTACCGTATTTATTCCTTTAGATCTTACCAGTGCTCCTATAAAGGAAATAGATGAAGCTATGTCCTCTTACAACGAACCAAAATTCTCCAATTCGAAAAATAATGAACCGATAGATAGCAAATTTGAGGTTATTCCGGAAGCCTATTTCCCGGATGACAGAGAAAATTTAAAGGTTTCCGAATATTCGCTATTGATAATTGAGAACGACACATTTTCAGCTCAAACAGTAAAGAGAATAGTTCAACAATATGGTTATAAGTTCCTTTTTGCAAGGGATGGGAAAGAAGGAATGAAACTGGCTGCTCAATATCAGCCCAATGGTATACTCCTCGATGGGCAGTTACCAGATATGAAAGGACTCATAGTTCTGGAACATTTGAAATTTAATTTAAAAACCCGGCATATACCGGTGTATGTGATGGCCGCTGAAAATCAAAGTCATGAGGCGCTAAGCAAAGGTGCAATGGGCTTTTGTCTAAAACCCATTTCCTTTGAGGATATTGAAAACGCCATACAAAAGATAGAAAATTTAAATACTTCACCTATAAAAGAGCTTCTAATAATTGAAGATGATGAGACCTCTTTAAATGCAATAAAAAGCATTTTGGAGAATAAAGAGGTTAATATATCTACTGCCTCTAACGGGAAGGACGCTATAAAAATGCTTACTTCTCAAAGCTACGATTGTATAACTCTTGACCTTAACCTACCGGACATAACCGGGTTTGAGGTTTTAAAGAAGTTTAAGTTGAATCAAAAAGCCAGTAATATACCCGTAGTGATATATACCGGTAAGGATCTTACTAAAAAAGAACTTAAAGAACTTCACAAATTTTCTGATAGTATATTAATTAAAGGTGCTTCTTCACCTGAATTACTTCTGGATGAGGTTTCTTTATTCTTGCATAGTGATGAAAGCAAACTCTCTACCAGGCAAAAGAAGATAATGGCTGACTTGCATGACCCCAAACATGTTCTAAAAGACAAAAAAGTACTTTTGGTAGATGATGATGGACGAAATTCCTATGCGCTTTCCAAAGCCCTGTCTGATTCAGGTATGAAGGTGATTCTGGCAGAAAACGGAAAAATGGCGATTGAGAAATTAGAGCAGGAAAAAGATATCGATATTGTGTTGATGGATGTAATGATGCCCGTAATGGACGGGTATGAAGCCACAACAGAAATCAGGAATAATGCAGCCTATAAAAATTTGCCTATAATTTCACTTACCGCTAAAGCCATGCCCGAAGACCAAGCCAAAAGCCTTGAGGCAGGTGCCAATGATTACCTAACCAAACCAGTCAATATTGAGAAACTGTTGAACATAGTACAATTATGGTTACATCAATAAAATAGGCGAATGGCAGGTTATTGTTAGGAAGTAAGCTTAGTTTCTTCCATAAAATCCAAGGTTTATAATTGAGCGTTAAGATTACCTCCCTCTGGTCGGTGATCCTGAGGGGGGAAGTGACAAAGAAAAGCCCGCAGGCTAACGCCTGTCTGGTCTTTTTTGTTGGTCCTGCGGCTTGTGAGCAGGCTCACGCCTTGGACCAACAAAAAAGCCCCACACTTCCGTGCAGGGCTTTTCTTTGTCGGGGTGGCAGGATTCGAACCTGCGGCCTCCTGCTCCCAAAGCAGGCGCGATAACCGGGCTACGCTACACCCCGTAGCTTACAGCTTGCGCTGTAGTTCAATTTTTAGTCTTTTCCGTTCCAAAATACACTGAAGCAGTCGGGAAGCGGAGGAGATCTATCCCTGTCTTTTCTGTTGAAAAGGAGAATAAATAATCCACAGACTAAAAATCTTGCGGAGAGACCGGGATTCGAACCCGGGCATCCCGAAGGATGACAGCTTAGCAGGCTGCTGCATTACCACTCTGCCACCTCTCCAATATTAATGAACATCGCAAATATTTTGCGGTTGCAAATGTACCTTTTACTTAGGTAGCTTCCAAACTTTTTAGGGCTAAAACATGCAATAAAACACTAACAATTTATTAATCACTTTTGCATCAGATTTTTAAGCAGAAAAAAATATTTTATCTTCCTAAGGCTTCATCATTATATATACTGCTAATATTAACTGAATTTTCTATACAGGAGTGATTTTCCATGATTGCTATATCAAAGTAGGCAAAGCCCCGGGAAAATCTTATCTTTAAATTTCTATTAGATTAGTGCTGTTGAATAAAGCCCCGTATAATTCAGTTAAAAAATGTCTATGAAGCAAAGTTTACTCAAAGAACCGATTTTCGAAATTAAGCGTATTCTGGAATTAATTCCACAGAAACCGCCTTTTGTAATGGTAGATCGGCTTACTGAATACACTGAAAGAACCGGAAAAACCGGTTTTCTAATTCCGCAGGATAATATTCTGGTGGAAAATGGTTTTTTTTCTGAACCCGGCCTTATTGAGCATATGGCTCAAAGTATGTCGCTATGGAGAGGTTACCAGGGCTTTTTAGCCGGATTGGACAAACCTAAGACAGGCTTTATAGGTTCCATTAAATCGGTGGAAATCTTTGAATTGCCAAAGGCCGGAAGTACTCTTACTACCTACGTGGAGATCTTGCAGGAATTTAAGAATGTTACTTCGGTGGGAGCACGAACAGAGGATGAGACCGGGAAATTACTGGCAACTTCAGAAATGAAAACCGTAACGGTGGACTAATTGATTTCGGAAAAATAAATTTAAAGTGGAATTACCAGGCATTAAATTATGAGCTCTTCGGCTTTTAAATCTTAAATTTCTGGCTAAATTAGAATGAGTAAACAAAAAGAACAGATGCTTTTAAAAGATTTTTATACTGTAGAAATTTCAGAAGAAGAAAATGGAAAATGCATAAGCCATTTAAAAATAAACCAGGATCACCAGGTTTATGACGGGCATTTCCCAAACAGGCCTGTTACTCCGGGGGTCATTTTAATGCAGTTGTTCAAAGAGGATGCCGAACGCCGACTTAAGAATTCTCTCCAATTAAAAGAAGCAAACAACATAAAATTCATGGCGGTTGTAGATCCAACGATCCACAATAAGTTGATTCTGGAGTATCAACTTGAAGAAAATAACCAGGAAGTCAGGCTTAAGGGAATGGCTAAAACAACGGAAGGTATTTCCTTAAGAATCAACGCTATATACCAAATAAAATAACTACTTTCGCCAAAATAAAAAACAGATTTGAGCAGAACACCTATTTACCAGTCAAGATTTGAGGAGCTTAATTGTTGCATCCTTATTCCGACTTATAATAATGACAAAACTCTGGCGAGTGTCTTGCAGGATCTACTGCTTTATACTTCCAACCTGGTGGTGGTAAATGATGGTTCTACAGATTCTACTCCTGAAATACTTCAGGGTTTTTCTGAAATAAAAATCCATCATTTTGCTCAAAACCAGGGAAAAGGTGAGGCTTTAAAGCAGGGTTTTAAAATTGCTGAAAAACTCGGTTATGAATATGCGGTAACTATAGATTCTGATGGCCAACACTATCCCGATGATCTTGATATTTTCCTAAGCGAATTAGAAAATAAGAAATCGGGTACCGAAATTTTATTGGTAGGAGATCGTAATATGACCCAGGATGGGATCCCGGGGAAAAGCACCTTGGGGAATAAATTCTCTAATTTCTGGTTTCTGGTGGTAACCGGAATTAATTTAACAGATACGCAAAGCGGTTACCGCTTGTATCCGCTGAAAACAATTAATGA
>DATISX010000028.1:0-2583 GCA_035468275.1 Salegentibacter sp. | reverse complement strand
AGAAAAATAAGGATGCTATTGTAAAACTTGATGAGATCCTTGCTAATCATAAAGGGGAGAAGATTGAAGATGAAGTCTTTTTAAAACAGGCGAAACTCTATGAAATTACCGGCGACTTCGAAAAGGCCGAATCTAATTACCTGGAGATTATCCGGCTTTATAACACAGATATTCTTGCCGATAACGCCAATTATTACCTGGCCGAGCTTTATGCCGATCAACTGGATAATCCGGAGAGGGCAATGGAATATTACGAACAAATTATCTTTAACTTTGCCGATAGCATTTATTTTGTAGATGCCCGCAAAAAATACCGTCGTCTTCGCGGCGATAATATTGAATAAACAATCCCTATGTACATTTATAACGTTACCATAAATATTGAAGAATCGGTTCATGACAAGTGGCTGGACTGGATGAAGACGGAACATATCCCCGATATGTTGAAAACCGGTAAATTCACCAAAGCCCTGATGACACGGGTAATGGTGGAGGAAGAAATGGGCGGGATAACTTACTCTGTTCAATATACCGTTCCGAATAAGAAAAGTCTTCAAAACTATTATAAGGAAAATGCACAGGATTTGCGTTCCAGAGGAAAAGCCTTTGAAGGGAAAATGGTGGTTTTTCGCACAGAGCTTGAAATCATTACCGAACAGGAATTTAATTAGATACGCCAGCTCTTCATGGGAAAATTTCAGAAAAAACATATCGCTCACTTTTCAGAATCTGAGGTTAGAGCTAAAAAACATCTTGGACAACATTTTCTTACCGATGAAAATATTGCCGAAAGAATTGCCGATACTTTAAGTCTTTCTGGCTATAATAAATTGCTGGAAATTGGCCCCGGGATGGGAGTCCTCACCAAATATTTACTGAAGAAGGATGCTGAGGTTCACGTGATCGAAATCGATACTGAAAGTGTTGCATATCTAAAAGAAAATTACCCTCAGCTGGAAGGAAAAATTCATGAGAAGGATTTTCTGAAGTATGATCTTTCTGAAATTTTTGGAAATGAGCCTTTTGCAGTGATCGGGAATTTCCCTTATAATATTTCCACACAAATCGTATTTAAGGTCTTGGCAATGAGGGAGCAAATCCCTGAATTTTCCGGGATGTTTCAGAAAGAGGTAGCCAAACGTATTTGTGAAAAAGAAGGAACTAAAACCTACGGAATTCTCTCAGTGCTGGTTCAGGCTTTCTTCGAAGCCGAATACCTTTTCACGGTTCCCCCATCGGTTTTTAATCCGCCGCCAAAAGTAGACAGCGGAGTTTTGAAACTTACCCGTAAAGAAAACCTGAAATTAGCCTGCGATGAGAAGCTTTTTTTCAGAGTTGTTAAAACAGCATTTAATCAACGCCGTAAAACTCTTAGAAATAGCTTAAAAAGTTTGAATCTACCCGATAGTTTGAGGGAAGATGCTATATTTGACGAGCGTCCTGAGCAACTGGGCCACGCTGCATTTATTGAATTGACCTTAAAAATTCAGCCCTATGCAATTTCAGATCAGCAATGAGTTAATAGAGAAAATCAAATTCCTCGTAGAAGAACAAAATAACGAGGAACTTCTTTTGCACCTTGAAGACGTGCACCACGCCGATATTGCTGAAATTCTTACGGAGATCAATCTTGATGAGGCTATCTATGTAGTTAAACTTCTGGATAGTCAAAAAACTGCCGAAGCTCTTATGGAGCTTGAGGAAGGGGTTAGGGAACGAATTCTCGATGCGCTTACACCAAAGGAAATCGCTGATGAACTGGAGGAAATGGATACGGATGACGCTGCCGATATTATTTCTGAACTTTCCCTGGAACGACAGCAAAATGTTATCGCCGAAATGGCCGATGAGGAACACGCCGATAACATTGTGGAACTCTTGCGTTATGATGAGGATTCTGCCGGGGGTCTTATGGCAAAGGAGCTCGTAAAAGTTAACGAAAACTGGAGTGTTACCGGTTGTATGACAGAAATGCGGGCCCAAGCCGAGAACGTGACCCGCGTTCATTCCATTTATGTTGTTGACGATAAAAATAAATTAAAAGGAAGATTATCTTTAAAAGATTTACTTACCGCGCCAAGTCGTGCCAACATCAGCGATATTTATATTCCACAGGTAGATTATGTTAATGTGCATACCGACGGGGAAGAAGTAGCCCGGATAATGCAAAAATATGACCTGGAAGCTATTCCTGTAGTAGATGAAATGGGTCGTCTCGTAGGCCGTGTGACCATTGATGATATCGTGGATTTCATCAAAGAGGAAGCCGAAAAGGATTACCAGATGGCGGCTGGTATCTCTGAAGGAGTAGAAGCCGATGATAGTGTATGGCGTCTAACACGTGCTAGACTGCCCTGGTTGGTACTGGGCCTTTTTGGAGGTCTGGGAAGTGTGTATGTGATGCAGGGTTTTGAAGATGCTTTAGCGAAGTATCCGGTTTTGTTCTTTTTTACACCGTTAATCGCGGCGATGGCCGGGAATGTGGGAGTGCAATCCAGTGCGATAATTGTTCAGGGGCTTGCTAATAATAATCTAAAAGGTAGTCTCTTTAAGCGACTCCTAAAGGAACTTAGTCTCAGTCTT
>DATISX010000027.1:0-11904 GCA_035468275.1 Salegentibacter sp. | reverse complement strand
TATTTTAGATCTGAGCCTGTTATTTTCTTCTGACGGAATTACCGCGGAAAGAATCTTACCTGAAAAATTCTCGAATTCTGATGAAAATGAAGTTAGGTTGAACCTGAAAAACACCAGAAATTTAAAACTTCAGGTTGAGCTCATCGATGAATTGCCTGTTCAATTTCAGAAAAGAGATTTTTTAATCAGTTTTAACCTAAAGCCCGGTGAAGAAAAAGAAGTCAATTATTTTGTACGCCCTGTAGCTCGTGGAGAATATATTTTCGGAAGGCTAAATTTATTTACTTCAAGCCCTATTGGATTAGTCAAAAAACGAAAGACTTTTTGTGAAAATGAGATGGTGAAAGTCTACCCTTCTTTTATCCAAATGCGGCAATTTGATTTCCTGGCAACAGACCAGCGGATTAAACGTCCCGGATTGAAGAAAATTCGCAGAATTGGTCATACCCTCGAATTTGAACAGATCAAGGAATATGTGCGAGGAGACGATGCTCGTACTATTAACTGGAAAGCCACTGCCAAACAAGCGCAACTGATGGTAAACCAGTATCAGGATGAGCGTTCCCAACCGGTTTACTCGGTAATAGACACCGGGCGCGTTATGAAAATGCCTTTTGAGGGCTTGAGTCTTTTGGATTATGCAATTAACTCCAGCCTCGCCTTTTCAAATGTGGCCCTGAAAAAGAAAGATAAGGTTGGACTTATAGGCTTTTCAAATAAAATGGAAATTATGCTGAAAGCAAATTCCAGGAGAAGCCAGTTAAAGCTTATTCAGGAACATCTTTATAATATTGAGACCAATTATTTCGATTCAGATTATAGTCTTTTATATGCACATTTAAAAAACCGAATTCCGCACCGAAGTTTATTGATGTTATACACCAATTTCGAACATATTTCCGGATTAAAAAAACGACTGCCTTCTCTTAAAGCCCTGGCTAAAAATCATTTGCTCGTGGTGATATTTTTTGAAAACACCACTTTGAATGAACTAATTGAATCAAAACCTGAAGAGATAGGCCCGGCTGCGCACCAAACCATTGCTGAAGAATTTGCACACAACAAAAAGTTGATTTTAAAAGAACTTCAGAAAAATGGAATACAGGCGGTGTTAAGCAAACCACAGGAACTTAGCCTTAATACTATCAATAAATACCTGGAGATTAAAGCCCGCGGAATGCTATAAAAAAGTCATAGGAAATAAATACATTTTTCTTTTCTTCATAGAAAAAACCTATACATTTGTAATTCCTGAAAATGTATATCTATGACCATAACTCAATTAAACTACGTCCTGGCGGTAGCCGAACATAAAAATTTTACAAGAGCTGCGCAAAAAGTGTTTGTAACCCAACCTACTTTAAGCATGCAAATCCAAAAGCTCGAAGAGGAACTGGATGTTCAGATTTTTGATCGCAGCAAAAAACCTATTCAGCTTACTGAAACCGGCAAAAAGATCGTTCAGCAGGCACGTAATATTGTTAATGAAAGCGACAGAATACAGGATATCGTAGATCAGCAGAAAGGCTATATTGGTGGGATTTTCAGACTGGGAGTAATCCCTACGGTTATGCCCACCTTGCTGCCAATGTTCATCAATAATTTTATAAAGAAATACCCTAAGGTTAAATTAAAAATAGAAGAGCTAAGCACTCAGGCGATCATTGAAAAGCTTCGGGAAGGTCACCTGGATGCCGCTATTGCCGCGACTCCTCTCGAGCTTCAGGGAATAAAGGAAAACGTGCTATACTATGAGCCCTTTGTGGGCTACATCCCTCCTTCCCATAGGTTACATAAAGAGGCTAAAATTAAAGTTGAAGAACTCGATATAGACGATATACTTTTACTGGAAGACGGGCATTGTTTTAAAGACGGGGTTATAAACCTGTGTAAAGCAAGCCGCAATTATGATGAAGACCATTTCCAACTGGAAAGCGGAAGCTTTGAAACCCTCATAAAGCTCGCCAATGAAGGTCTGGGGATGACCCTTCTGCCCTATCTTCATACCTTGGATATCAAAGATTCTGAAAAAGCAAATCTTAGATCGTTTGTAGATCCCGTACCGGCGAGGGAAGTTAGTCTCATTTACAATCGCAGTGAATTAAAAATGCAGATCATTGAAGCCCTTCGGAATACTATTGCAGGGGTGGTAAAAGGAGCTATTGCATTTCAGAATGTGAAGATTATTAGTCCTGTAAGTTCAAATAAAAAAGAACTTCAGCTATAAAATTCAAATTGGATTTTTTGAATAAAATATTTGGTCAGGTAAACAAATCCTTTTCAATACTTTATAAAAACCTAACCAAAAAGAAAAAAGCGGCATTTGAGCCGCTTTTATTTTATGTATTAAGATAAATTAAACATTGATTCAACTCTGGATTCTTTCGAGTTAGATCCTCGATCCAGATTCGGAGTTCCTCAATTTCGTGAGGTAAAAGTCTTTGCAAAGCTTTTCTTACTTCCTTGCAAAATAACACGGGATCAAAACTAACTTTGTCAAGTACAGTTTTGGTGTATTCAAACATCGCTCTCGCCATAATTTGAACTGTTTAAGTTATTAGATAGGTTAATTAAAGCGTAGAAATTTGCTATATACGGTGGTTTTTAAAACTTCCTAAATATAATAAAATTTTTGAATTGTTTAAGAACCAAAATCCATTTTAACTATCTAAAAACGCCTGTCGCCTCCAATAACATCGCCCAGGCCGCCCAGAATGCTGCCTTCACCTTTATCTTTTCCTCCTCCCTGAGGAGCAGCCTGCAGTACCCTGTTCGCTAAACGCGAAAATGGTAAGCTTTGAATATAAACCGTCCCCGGCCCAGTTAAAGTCGCGAAAAACAAGCCTTCACCACCAAAAATGGTGTTTTTAATTCCTCCTATAAATTCTATGTCGTAGTTGATGGTTTGAGTAAAACCTATAATACATCCGGTATCCACCTTCAATTTTTCTCCGGCGCGTAATTCCTTTCTTGCCATCGTACCTCCTGCGTGAACAAAAGCCATCCCGTCACCTTCAATCCTCTGCATAATAAATCCTTCGCCACCAAAAAATCCACGACCGAGTTTTCGGCTAAATTCGATACCAATGGAAACTCCCTTAGCTGCACATAAAAACGCGTCTTTCTGGCAAATGAATTTTCCTTCATAACGTGTAAGATCTATAGGAATGATCTTGCCCGGATAGGGAGAGGCGAAACTCACCTTTTTCTTTCCGGTCCCTTCATTTGAAAAAAGCGTCATGAACAGACTTTCCCCGGTAAGCAAACGCTTCCCGGCACCCAGTACCTTTCCCAGGAAACCTTCATTTTGTTTTGAGCCATCCCCAAAGATGGTATTCATTTTAATCTCATAATCCATCATCATGAAATTCCCGGCTTCTGCAATAACAGCCTCCTGTGGGTCAAGTTCCAGTTCTACGAACTGCATTTCCTCCCCGAAAATCTGGTAATCTATTTCGTGTGCATTCATTTTAAATCCCTTTTTGGTGAATTTACCTATTTTTTTCTTTAAGCTTTACCGTCCATTCAAAATCAAATTCTGATACCACTGCTCCGGTTTGATCCAGGCCGGTAGATTTCATCCAGAAAGTTTGTCCTTGTCCATTTGCGATGGTGGCTTCAATTGCCCGATTTACCAGGTGACCATCTACACAGCTAAAGATAATTTTTCCTTTCGCCTTTTTGGTGAAAACCGCTTTGTTCTGGGCTACCAACATGGAAACCTTTCTGTTACTTTCTTTTATTTGTTGCATGACAAGGGCACCGGTGCTTAGTTCGGCTGCCATAGCCTGTACCGCGAAGTACATAGACTTAAATGGATTTTGATTTATCCAGCTGTGCTTTACTCCAACTTTACAGGAATCGGCGTCTATATGTTTAACCCGCACTCCTGTAAGCCAGGCGCTCGGAAGGTTTGTTATTAAATAAGCATTGAGTTTAGCGGGTGTAAAGGACATATTGTTTTTGTTTTCTCTCTAAAAATATTCAAAATAAACAAGAATCCAACGGAAGTATTTTCTTAATTTAATGTTAAATTTAGGTACTATGTGTTGCATAATACCTTCTTTTAGATATATATTTGTAATATAAATTAATAGGTTATGAACTCAGCGATCAAAAAAGAAGACCAAACTTTGGCAAGTCTCCTACACTTGTCGGTTTTTACCAAGTTTTTTATTCCCTTTGGAAATTTTATTTTTCCACTTGTATTATGGTTAATAAGAAGGGAAAGTAAGTTTATAGATCAACATGGAAAGCAAGCTCTAAATTTCCAGATAAGCATCTTCCTTTATTTTATAGTTTTGATTATGGGAGGAATTGCGGGTATGGTCTTTACCGGTATGCAACTGAGTTTGGAGAGCACCCACTTTCCTTTTAAGGATGATCCTAACCTGGGAGAACTGGCCCGACTGTTTCCTTTCGGATTAATTCTGGGAGGTGTACTAACCCTTCTGCTAGGTCTCTTTATCCTGGAAATCTTTGCAGTAGTGCAGGCCGCCATCAAGGCCAGTGAAGGCAAAACTTATAAATATCCGCTCAGTATTAACTTTTTAGGAGCAAACAATAATTATTCATCAAATCATCAATCAGAAAATGAACAGTTTAACAACACTCAAATTTAAAGGCTATGAAGATTGAAAACACCAAAGCGCAAATGCGTAAAGGGGTATTGGAATACTGCATTCTCTCTGTCTTAAAAGACGAAGACGCTTATGTAGCCGAGATCCTGGAAACCCTTAAAGATGCCAAATTACTGGTAGTAGAAGGTACAATTTACCCATTGCTCACCAGGCTTAAGAATGCGGGACTACTTATGTACCGCTGGGAAGAATCAAGCAGCGGTCCGCCGCGTAAGTACTATGGACTCACAGAAACAGGGAAACTCTTTCTAAAGGAATTGACAACTACCTGGGACGAATTACAAACCGCAGTAAGTATTGTAACCAAACAAAAAAACAATAATCATGAATAAGACCGTAAATATAAATCTAGCAGGTATCTTCTTTCATATTGATGAAAACGCCTATACCAGGCTCCAGCACTATCTGGAGGCTATTAAGCGATCTTTTACCGGCACACAAGGCAGCGATGAAATCATTGCCGATATTGAAGCACGCATCGCCGAACTTTTCAACGAGAAAATCAAAAATGATCGCCAGGTAATTAGCGTAAAGGAAGTTGAAGAAGTAATTGCCATCATGGGTCAGCCCGAAGATTATATGTTGGACGAAGAAATTTTCGAGGACGAACCGGCTCCCAGAACCAGCACAGGATCTAAAGGAAAACAACTTTTCCGTGATACTGAACACTCTTATGTAGGTGGGGTTTCTTCTGGACTGGCACATTACCTTAATATTGAACCTAACTGGATAAGGTTGCTGTGGTTCCTGCTTACTATTTTCTCTAGCGGAGCTTTTGTACTTATCTATCTGGCCTTGTGGATCTTTGTTCCGGAAGCAAAGACCACGGCCGATAAACTTGCCATGCGCGGGGAGGAAGTGACCATAAGTAACATCGAAAAAAAGATCCGTGAGGGTTTTGATAATGTTGCCGGAAAAGTAAAGGATATAGACTATGACAAATACGGAAACCAGGCCCGGGAAGGAGCCGGTTCTGCCGCTACTGCTCTTGGAGATGTGATAAAGTTTATCATTAATGTATTCGTCAAACTTGTAGGGGTATTAATCCTACTAGTTGCTGGATCAACTTTAATAGCTCTTTTTGTAGGATTATTTACCGTGGGTACTTTTGGATTTTTCGACGCTCCCTGGAGCGATTATATCGAAATGGCTACCAGTGGCGCCCCATTATGGGTACTTTCCTTACTGAGCTTCTTTGCAGTGGGAATTCCTTTTTTCTTCCTTTTTACACTTGGTCTTAAGATCCTGGTTAAAAATCTAAAATCTATAGGAACTACTGCAAAATTGGTATTGTTAGGATTATGGTTATTGGCAGTGATTGGATTAATAACAATTGGAATACAGCAAGCTACGCACCGGGCTTTTGACGGGGAACAGGTGAACACCGAAACTATAGCTTTAACGCCACAGGATACCTTATACCTAAGGATGAGAAATAATCCTGATTATTCGGCCTACACACACCGTCGCACTGATTTCAAAATTAAGTATGATGAAAACGATAATAAGGTATTGTATAGTTCAGATGTTAGGTTGAATATCGAATCCACCAGAGATTCTGTAGCCAGGTTGGAAATCGTTCGTTCTGCTGAAGGAAAAGATTATGTAGATGCCCGGGATCGCGCCCGCAGTATAGATTATGGGACAAGTTTTATGGGGAATGAATTGCTACTCGATTCTTATTTCACAACTTCTTCAGAAAATAAATTCCGCGACCAGGAGGTTAGACTTACCCTCTATCTACCCGAAGGAACCAGGCTGTTTGCAGATGAGAATATCTCCTCTTTTCACTGGGATGATATCCTTAACCGTGGAGAAGAAGGCCATTATGTTGAAATCAGCAATGACGGGACGATCTGCCTGGATTGTCCTGAATTTGATGAAACCGATGATGTTTTTTCGGAAGATAGTAACGATACCTTGATGGACAGTAGCGACGAATGGGATGAAGACGATGACTTTAATGCACAAAGAGAACGAGATAGCAGCCAGGCCAGAACCATTAAATATAAAAAGACTATAAAAATTGGGGACGGAACGCTAACTATCTCCTGATAAATTAAAAAACAGGAACGATGACTACACTAATAAATATTCTAATCAATATGCTATTAGCCACACTTGGTTTTCAGCAGGAAGTAGTGAAGGATCCCCTACCTGACCGCACTGAGATCTCGGCAGAATGCACTGCACCAGAAGCCGACTCAAATGTTTACAAATGTTAAGGAAGCCTCCCATGCGGGAGGCTTTTCTTATCTTTGCCTAACTTCAAATAAATAAAATGAAAAAACTACTACTATTATTCTTTGTTCTTGGTACGCTATACTCCTGTGGTTCACAAAAAGTAAAAGGCAGCCGAAATGTTACTACAGAACGAACTAATCTAAAAGATTTCACTTCCGTAGAAATTCAGGGAGATTTCGAGGTAGGCATTAAAAAAGGAAATCGGGCTCATATGGAAGTTGAAGCCGATGATAACCTGCACAGCCTCATCCAGACAGATATCGTAGATAACGTTCTTTTTATAAAAAGCAGGAAGCCAATTAAAAGCAGTAAATCCCTGGAGATCATACTCACCTTTCCCGATGTATTAGATCGGATCTTAATTACCGATAATGTAGAATTATATTCTGATGAAGACCTGTATTTGCAGGATGCCGAAGTACGCATAAACGGAAATGCTAAAGCCTGGCTAACTCTTACAGCAAAGGATTTTCAGCTATATATGAATGACAAAAGTAAAACCGAACTGAATCTTACGGCAAGTAATGCTTATTTTCAGCTAAATAATTCCAGTGACCTCACGGCCTTGGTTTATTCGCCCGTTTTTAAGGCAGATCTCTATGAAAAGGCATCAGCAAAAATAGAGGGTGAAACTAAGGAATTTGAACTTCGTAGCGAACATTCCACCAAATTTAACGGAAGTAAGCTCACTTCAGAGAATGCTGTTGTAACCGCAGAAGGACGTTCAAAAAATGAAGTTCAGGTAATAAGTAATCTCAAACTTATTGCTAAAGATCGGGCGGAAATCGAGGTCTATGGCGATCCTGAAATCGAGATCGTTGAATTTACCCAGAAAGCAGAACTTAAGAAAAAGGAACAGTAATGTTGATTTTCTATATGGAAGGTTAAAATTAATGCTACTATCTCCTAATTCCTTACTTTTATTCTACTAACTAAAAAACTATAATATTATGAAACATATGTTTAAAACCGGGCTTTTACTTTTAGCTATAACACTTTCTCTAGTTTCCTGCAGGGAACAGGAAGAAGAAAAAACTGAAATGGAACAACTCATGGAAGAGGAAGGTGCAGAAGTTAAGGTAAAAGATGACAAGGTGAAAATTAAAACCGACGATAAAAAAGTCAAGATCAAAACCGATGACGACGGCGATGTGAAGAAAAAGGTTAAGATCGATAATTAAAAAGATATCGATTAATTTTTTTGATATTGAAGAGGAAAACAATTAGTGATTTATCACGATTGTCTTCCTCTTTTTTTTGTAATCTTTAATTTACGGGGAGTATTTTTAGAAAGATATTATATTCTGAAATCGTATTAAAATTTCCCTGAATTGCTATATTCTTACTTTCCTCATGAAAAACATTATAATTACTTTTCAACTATCCTTTTTACTTTTAGCCTGTAATTCAAATTCAAAAACAGAAAAAACAATGGCTTCAGAAGATAATCAAACAGAAAATAAATCAGACCAAGACACCACTCCAAAAGTCACCGGGCTGGGTGGTATCTTTTTCTTTAGCGAGGATCCTGAAGGCAGCAGGGAATGGTATGCCAAAAACCTGGGGCTGGAGGTAAATCAATGGGGCTCGAGTTTTGAGTTCAGAAATGCAAACCGCCCTGAGGAGATCAACTACTTGCAATGGAGTCCGTTTAAAAAAGGCAGCGAATATTTTGAACCTTCAGTAAAGGAATTTATGATCAATTACCGTGTTCAGAACATTGAAGGCCTGGTTCAAAAACTAAAGGATAATGGAGTCACCATCCTTGATGAAATAGAACATTTCGATTACGGAAAATTCGTGCATATCATGGATCACGAGGGAAATAAAATTGAGCTCTGGGAACCGGTAGACAGTGTCTTTACCGCTATGGGCGGAAAAACCACGAAATAAGCCAAATACACAGTCCATAAATTTCAGTTGATATTCACGCAACCATTTGCTGATTTGTCCATCTTTATATTATGAGATCTACCGAAAAAAATATTTTCAAAAGCTTTTTGATAGTATTGGCCTTAATGATTTTTTTATCCTGCAGTAAAGACGAACAAGCTGATGGAGAAGAAATTTACTTTGAAACCATAGCCCAGCATTATCTTTCAACCGATGAAGAATTAAACGAACAACAAATGCTTATTCGTGACCATAAAAGCTGGGAAGAATTGCTCTCTAATATGGAATCCATTAATGACCAAACTCAACATTTTAGCCGCAAGGAATTTGATTTTTCAGAAGAAATTCTGTTAGTGGTCCTGGATAAATTTAGGCCTAACGGTGGGCATAGCATAGAAATCATCAAAATTGTGGGGTCAGATAATCAATTAAATGCTTTTGTAGAAAAGCCTGAAAACGGCAACGCCACCACTATGGTGATGCAGGCATATCATATTATCAGTATAGAAAAAACGAGTAAGAACGTAGACTTCATTAAAAATTATTAGTTGCAACTTCTATTTCTGTATATCATTAATAGTTCATACCTGCCTTTCAATCCTCAAAAAAATAATTTCATTAGAGTTACTCTAAAAAATTAAGATTCCGGGATGTAACAATTTTCACGAAATCAGGTCTATTCTGAAAATACTTAGATCATGATTTCAACAAGATATTTTTCCGGCTTATTCATTTTAGCTTTTTTATTTTTCGTGACTCCCAAGGCTTCAGCTTCTGAAAGTTTTATAACTACTTCAGATGGGGTTAAGCTTTATGTAAAAGTTAAAGGTCAGGGCACTCCCCTGCTCTATTTGCACGGCGGTCCGGGTTCAGGTTCCTTCTGGTTTGAGGAGTTTTTTGGAGACTTTATGGAATCCCAGTTCACCGTGGTCTATCTCGATCAACGTGGAGTTGGTAGATCGACGAGTCCGGCCAACAAAGATTTTTCCCTGGAACGCCAGCTAAAAGATTACGAAGAAATAAGGGAGCAACTAGGTTACGATAGTTGGCTCACCCTGGGGCATTCCTTTGGAGGCATTCTGCAAACCGCATACGCTAACGCCTATCCCAAGGCTACCAAAGGCATGCTAATGATAAACACCACTTTGTATCTCACCGATAGTTTCTGTAACAGCTGGAGCCCCAAGGCAGCCGAATTTCTGGGAGAAACCATTCCTGACTGTGCTACAGATACTATTCCGCTACGCGAGCGAATGGGAATGCATATCAACAAGCTAAGGGAAAAAGATCTGTTCTGGAAAATGGCTTTTGCCGTAAAGAAAAACGATTCGGTGATGAATGCAACTTATGCAGGCTTTGAAAACTGGAATCACGAATACAGTTCGGTGGCGATGGATAACGAGGAACACTGGAAAGACTTTAGAAACGACGCTCAAAACATCAATGTGCCGGTTTTATTCTTCTACGGCACCCAGGACTGGATGGTAGGTCCGGAGCATTATAAGGGAATAAATTTCCCTGAAATGCTGCTTTGGAAAGCCAATTCGGGACACATCCCTTTCCTGGAGGCACGCCCGGAACTGGAAAAAGCAGTGCTAACTTACCGTAAAAACTTTGGTTTTTAGTTCCATACAGAGGTCGGTTTTCCGGCCTCTTAAATTTTATAATTTGTTAAGCCTTTTATAAGAATTACCGCCAAGGTTCTAAATACCAAAAAGTTTTTCTAATTTGTTATCGATTAACCCAACCAAATTATGATAAAATCTCACGAAAAACTGCTTTTTCCCCTTGTTGCGATTATTATAGGTAGTTATTTTTTCTTTAATGGCCTTGTTGAGGCACAAGCTTTCCTTGGACCTTTGGTTATAGCAATAATTCTGGCATTACTCCTAATTCCTTTAGGAAATTTATTAGAACGAGGACCTCTAAACAGAAGTGTAGCCTCCCTTTTAAGCACCATTCTGCTTTTTATTGTTTCCCTTGGGGTTTTTGCGCTTATCTCCTTTCAGATCAAAAATTTCGTAGACGATTGGGATAAGATCACAGAAACGATGAAGCCCAAAGTTGAACAACTAATCACTTATATTTATGAGCATACTCCCGTGAGAAAAGAGGACTTTGAAAAATACAAGGAAGACAAGGATATAGGAAGTATGGTCACCAGTATGGATTCCGGAAAAAGGGCTTTTAACTTCTTTAATTCGGTAATAGGCTTTATAAGCAATTACCTCCTAACTTTTATCTATATCTTTTTTCTGCTGAATTATCGCAGCAGATTCAAAAAGTTTCTTCTGAAGCTGTTTTCCCATGAAAAACAGGAAGAAGTCAAGGAAATAATTAATGAAACCGCCCACATTGCGCAATATTACCTGCGGGGGAAACTAATTCTAATTTCATTGCTTTCTGTTTTTTATAGCATAGGGTTAGGGATTTCAGGGGTTAATAACTTTATCCTTATCTCCATTCTTGCATCCTTTCTTACTTTAATTCCTTTTATTGGAAATATCATCGGGATGGCCCTGGCCGTGATTTTTGGATATCTCACCCAGGGCGAAACGGGAATACTCATAGGGATAATTCTTACATTTACTATCGTACAATTCATCGAAAGTTATATCCTTGAACCCTTTATTGTGGGCGATAAAGTAGATATTCATCCTTTCTTCGTAATTCTTGCTATTATCCTGGGCAATATGGTTTGGGGCGTAATGGGAATGATCCTGGCCATTCCGGTTTTGGGAATTCTTAATGTTGTCTTTAACCATGTGCCGGCAATGAAGCCCTTTGGATATCTCCTGAGTACCGATAGCAAACAGGGAAATTAACAATGGAAGACAGGGTCAACAAGCAACTTTTGGGGTACCTGCATACCCCACCGCTCTGGCGCGGAGAATTACTGGGGTTAAAACAGTTTGACCCAAGCAAAACTCTTCCCAGGGAACTGCCTGATCCTGAAAAAGCAATCCCATCGCTAAGCTCCAATTTCGTTCTTGGTAAACGAATGGAAAGTTTTTTTGAACTCCTAATTCAAAATAGCGTCCGTTATAAACGGCTCGCCAATAACATTCAGATTAGTCGGGATAAAATAACCCTGGGGGAACTGGATTTTTTACTGAAGGATCTTCAT
>DATISX010000026.1:0-3797 GCA_035468275.1 Salegentibacter sp. | reverse complement strand
CGAGGCGGTAGAAAGCATCAAGGAGATCGTAAAGACCGAACAGGAAGGATACCTTCCCGAAAGTTTACACATAAGCCTTACCAACGACCAGTCTACTCAAACTATCAACCAGGTAGATGACCTTGTAAACAATATTATTTTTGGGGTGATTCTGGTGGTTTTAGTCTTAATGTTCTTCCTGGGCTTTAGAAACTCCCTCTTTGTCGGAATTGCGATTCCACTTTCTATGTTTCTGTCGTATATTATACTTTCCAGTATGGGATATACGCTCAATACCATGGTGCTTTTCGCACTGGTAATGGGTCTGGGAATGCTTGTGGATAACGGTATTGTAGTGGTTGAGAATGTTTATTCCCTTATGGACCAGGGAATGTCACGTACCAAAGCTGCTAAACAAGGTTTGGGCGAGATCGCCTGGCCTATTATTGCTTCAACGGCCACTACCCTCGCTGCCTTCTTCCCACTGGGATTGTGGCCCGGTCTGGTAGGTAAATTCATGATGATCTTCCCTATTACGCTTTCCATAGTGCTGGGATCATCCCTCTTTGTGGCATTGATAATCAATTCAATGCTTACATCGCAGTTTATGCAAACCGGAGAAAAACAATTTTCCAAAAAACGTCTTACAAGATTAAGTATTATCCTGGGAAGCGGAGGAGTTCTTCTGGTAATTTTAGGTTTTGTATTAGACACAGGAGCTTTACGAGCTTTCGGAAACATTCTGATTCTTTCAGTAATTCTGCTATGGGCGTACAAATACTTTATTTCCAAAGCAGTTGATTTCTTCCAGACGAGAGCGCTGAAAAAGATGGAAAATTTATATGGTCGCACCCTGAAATTCGCGCTGCGCGGAAGAAAAGCCTATTTATTTTTCTTCGGAACACTTTTTCTTTTATTTATATCTTTTGTTTTGATTGCGCTGGTTCAGCCGAAGGTTTTGTTTTTTCCGGAGAATGAACCCAAACAGATCATCACCTATATAGAATACCCCGAAGGCACCGATATTCATAAAACAAATGAGCTGACCAAAAGAATCGAGAATCAGGTTTTCGAGGTTATTAAGAAATATGAAGACGAAGACGGCTATAACTTCATGGTCGAATCGGCTATCTCGCAGGTTGGTGAAGGTTCAGGAAACCCAATGACCGACGGCGGACAACAAAACGAGATGCCTCACAAAGCCAAGATCACGATCTCCATGCGGGAGTTCAATGAGCGGCGCGGCGTAAGAAGTAGTCAGGTACTAAGCGAAGTTCGCGATGCAGTACAGGGTTTTCCGGGAGCATCGGTTATTGTAGAAAAAGACCAGGCTGGACCTCCTTCCGGTTATCCTATAAATATGGAATTAAAGGGAGAAGATTATGAGCAAATGCTCTCCGAGGCCGAAAATATGCGGGCCTATATTCAGGGCTTGAGTATTCCGGGAATTGAAAACCTGAAGATTGATGTCAATAAATCAAAATCTGAACTGGACGTAAAAGTAGATCGCAGAAAGGCCGGACAGCTTGGAGTTTCTACTGCGGCAGTTGGACAAACTCTAAGAAGAGCTATTTATGGTGAAGAGATTTCAACCTATAAAGAAGGTGATGACGATTATGAAGTAAATGTGCGCTTCAATGAGGAATTCCGTTACAACGAAAACGCATTGTTCACTCAGCCAGTTACCTTTATGGATCAGAATACCGGAGAAATTGTACAAGTGCCAATATCTTCCCTGGTTACTACAGAGGTTGCTTCTTCCTTCAGTTCCATTAAAAGGAAAGACCTGAAAAGGGTAATCACCATCTATTCCAATGTTCTGGAAAATTACAACGGAAACGAAATCGTGGAGCGCCTTAAAACCGAACTAAAGAATTACGACCTCCCACAGGAAATTTCTCTCGAATTCACCGGGGAACAGGAAGAACAGGAAGAAAATATGAGCTTCTTGCTTAAGGCCTTGCTTATTGCCATTGGAGGAATTCTTTTAATTCTGGTAGCCCAGTTCAACTCGATATCGAAACCAATTATTATTGTAATGGCAGTGATGCTGAGTTTGGTAGGAGTGTTTTTCGGGCTTATTATTTTCCAAATGGATTTCATTATAATTATGACCATGATGGGAATTATCTCTCTGGCTGGAATTGTGGTTAATAATGCCATTGTTCTTGTAGATTATACCGAAATCTTGATAGAACGTAAGAAAATTGAATTAGGCCTGGAAGAGGAAGACCTTTTAACACGTGAACAGTATTTCGATTGTATTGTTAGAGGAGGAATTTCCAGGTTAAGACCGGTAATTTTGACTGCGATAACTACTGTGTTGGGACTTATTCCTTTGGCAGTTGGGCTAAATATTGATTTCTTCAGTCTTTTTATAGATTACGATCCTAAAATTTATATTGGAGGGGACAACGTAATCTTCTGGGGGCCGCTGGCCTGGACCGTGATTTTTGGATTGGTGTTCGCAACCTTCTTAACGCTGGTTATTGTGCCGGTAATGTTTTACCTGGTAAATCGCACCAAGGTTAAAATAGCAGATAAACGAGAAGAGCGAAAACAAAGAAAACTTGAGGCAAATGCTTAAAATAAAAAAACCCCGAAGCAGCTGCTTTGGGGTTTTTCTTTATAGTTTAAGTTTTATTGCATAGTGGCCAAAGTCCCTTCAATTTTCCAGGTATTTACACCTGCAATTTGATTATTCTCATAATCAACCTCAGTTAATTTTTCTGAAGTCCAAAAAAACCATTTTCCGGTTTTCACACCTTGAGTATAATTTGCCAGACTTGTTTTGTTTCCGTTAATATCATATGCAATCCATTCTCCATGAAGTTCACCGGCTTTATAAGTGCCTTGCTGTCGAACCGTGCCATCTTCGTAATAAAATGTACCTTTAATAAGGTCACCTTCTTTTTCAAATTTAGGTTCTGGATTTTCCTGAGCCATTGCCACCGTACCAAGGATTAAAGCAAGCGCTACCAAAATATTCTTCATCTTTTTCATCATCTAATTTTTTATATCCTTTATAAATATACCTAATAGTTTACATTTTCGCAATACTTGCTTAATATTAATTTAACATTGGAGCCTTAAAAAATTAAATTTCAGGTATTTAATAATTATACTAAAGCACAATCTTTGGCTGAAATCCTATTTTTTATAGCATTAAATTACCGGGAAACCCATAAGAACTTATTACTTTTGCTGGCATTAAAACTTAGCGAAATTATGTACAGAAGTCACAGCTGTGGAGAATTAAATGCCACTAATATTGGCCAGGAGGTCCAGCTTTCGGGATGGGTTCAAAAAATAAGAGATAAAGGCTTTATGATATGGGTAGACCTACGTGACCGCTATGGCCTTACTCAGTTAATTTTTGATGAAGACCGATCTTCAAAAGAATTAATGGAAAAAGCTCAGAAACTCGGTCGGGAATTTGTGATCCAGATTACAGGAGAAGTGATTGAACGGGAATCTAAAAATTCCAATATTCCAACTGGTGAAATCGAAGTACTGGTTTCTAAACTGGAAATTCTAAACGCTTCGCTAACTCCTCCCTTCACTATTGAAGATGAAACCGATGGGGGGGAAGATTTAAGGATGAAATACCGTTACCTGGATATTCGAAGAAATCCGGTAAAAAATAAGCTGATGTTTCGCCATAAAGTGGGAATGCAGGTGAGAAATTATCTTTCTCAAAAGGGTTTTATTGAAGTTGAAACTCCTTATCTTATTAAATCTACACCGGAAGGTGCCCGAGATTTCGTAGTACCTAGCCGAATGAACGAAGGTCAGTTTTACGCGCTTCCGCAGTCGCC
>DATISX010000025.1:0-8310 GCA_035468275.1 Salegentibacter sp. | reverse complement strand
GGTTCTGATGTTCACGGGAGATAATGAGAAAACCGCGAGATCTGTTGCCGAAGAACTTGGATTAAGCGGATTTAAAGCAGGAATGCTTCCGGAGGACAAACAAAATGAAGTGAAAAAGCTTCAGGAGCAAGGAAAAAAGGTAGCCATGGCTGGTGATGGGATCAACGATGCGCCCGCCCTGGCCCAGGCCGATATAGGAATTGCCATGGGCACCGGAACCGATGTGGCTATTGAAAGTGCCGAGATCACTCTGGTACAAGGGGATCTGAAAGCAGTGAAAAAGGCTAAAACCTTAAGTAAAAAAGTAATGCGAAATATCAAAGAAAACCTGTTTTTCGCCCTGATTTATAATTCACTTGGAGTGGCGATCGCAGCAGGGGTTTTATTTCCGGTTTTCGGACTTTTATTATCACCTATGATTGCTGCTTTGGCGATGAGTTTTAGCTCGGTATCGGTAATTGCTAATGCTTTAAGATTGAAGACCGCTAAAATTTAAACATAGCGAACACAAGTCTGGAGTAAGTTTTAAAAGAAAAGGGGAGCTGCTGATTTATCAGATTTGCTCCCCCTTTTTTTTATGGAATAAAACTATAAGTTATAAAACCTCTACCAGATCTTCCAAAGCCATTGCCCTGGAACCCTTTATGTACACATTGCAGTGGTTAAAATCCATTTTACTGAAATGCTTTTTCAAATTTGCAGTGTTTTCAAATTTGATGATCATTGGATTTGTGGATTTGGTTTTTTTGAAATTTTCACCCACAAGATAAACTTCATCGAATTTGCAGGTTTCTATGAGATTTACGATTTCCTGATGTTCGCTTTCTGAAGTTGCACCTAATTCCAGCATATCACCCAAAACAGCGATCTTTTGACCTTTTATTTTCATATCTCTGAAGTTTTCCAAAGAAGCCCTCATGCTGGTTGGATTGGCATTATAAGCATCGAGAAATAGCGTGTTTTTCTGACTTTTTAGGATTTGAGACCTATTGTTTTCAGGAGTATATTCTTCAATTGCCTCGTTAATTTCCTGAATTGGGACTTTAAAATAAAGACCAATGCAAAGTGCAGCTGCCATGTTATAGGCATTATATGTTCCGGTAAGTTTACTCTTGAAATCTGTTTGATTAAAATTTAACCTTGCAGTTTGATCTCCCGATATATATTTAACCTTTACCTGTGCCGTTCTTCCGGTTCCAAAACTGAAATAATGTTTATAAGGAAGCTGTATTTGCTGATTTTCATCATCAAGATTTAAAAAGATAAGCTTTTTGTTCTCTTTAAGATGATTATACAATTCACTTTTGGCCTTTATAACCCCTTCCAGACTACCAAAACCTTCCAGGTGAGCCTTTCCGAAATTGGTGATATAACCATAATCCGGCTGTGCTATGTTGCAAAGAAATTCTATTTCACCGGGATGATTAGCTCCCATTTCCACAATTGCCATTTGAGTGGTTTCATCCATTTCCAGTAAGGTCAATGGAACCCCAATATGGTTATTGAGATTTCCTTTTGTGGCTGCAGTCTTATATTTTTTAGAAAGTACAGCGTGCACCAGTTCCTTGGTTGTTGTCTTTCCGTTGCTGCCGGTTATTCCTATAACAGGAATGTCGAGAAATTTCCTATGGTAATTGGCGAGATGTTGTAGCGCCTCCAGGGAATCTTTTACTACAATATACTGTTCCGAATTAACAACAAATTCTTTCTCGTCTATCACTACACAGGCTGCACCTTTTTCAAGAGCTTCAGCTGCATATTGGTTGCCGTTGAAATTTTTCCCTTTCAGGGCAAAGAAGATACTTCCGGGAAGGATATTTCGGGTATCGGTGCTTACACCGCTGCAAACCAGAAAACGTTGGTGGAGTTTGGCTATATTCATAAAACTAAAGCTAAAAAAAAGCCCTAAATAAATAGGGCTTTTTTAGAATATTTTAAAAATTAAGATTTTAATTTCTTGCTTTTTTATTTTTATCCTGAGATTTAGATCCAACGCGTGACATGGCGTTTCTAAAACCAATATAGTCGGTTGCCATATCTTGGGGGAAGAATCTACGTTGTGCAGGATCCAGCCAGTAGGCTCGATCTCTCCAAGATCCTCCTTTGTAAACTCTTACCTCGTCACTAATCAAAGTGGTACGACGAGCTGAATCGTAACCTCTGTTAACGGCCCCGGTACTGTCATCAACCGTAATGTTAGAATAGGTTGGGGAGTTATACATTCTTTTTGAAGGATCATCTATCTCCTGGAAAGGCTGATAGTATCTTGAAGAACTTTTATCTCCATCGCGGTAACTTCTCTGATCACTGTCAGTATAATTTGTACGCATATAAGTATCTTCTTCGGTAACCGGTGTTTGAAGGATCTCTCCCGGAAGGTTTCTCGCTACGATCTGACCATTGCTTAAGGTATCGAATCGAATATCCTCGGGGGTTACAACTTTCACACTTCCATCTTCATTAATCTCATTTTTGGTATAAACGTTACCTCTGTAGTAGTTGAAATCGTTGAATTCATCATCTACAATTGGTCGGTAAACATCGGCAACCCATTCGGCTACGTTTCCTGCCATATCATAAAGTCCATGATCGTTTGGCTCGTATGATTTTACTTCCGCAGTAATATCGGCGCCATCATCACTCCATCCGGCAATTCCACCGTAATCTCCGTCACCTTGCTTGAAGTTTGCTAACTGGTCACCCTGTCTTTTTATATCTCCTGAACGGGTGTATTGCCCATCCCAAGGGTATTTTTTCCTTCCGCGGTAAACATTGTAATCTCTAATACCCACAAGACCCAGCGCTGCATATTCCCATTCAGCTTCAGTAGGCAGGCGGTATTCTGGAAGGATTATTCCATCCTTTCTTTGAACAAAAGTTTGTCCGCCAATGGCATTCCCTTCAGCATCGGTATTGTCAGCGTTTCGTTCTATCATTCGTTCTGATTCCCGACCTCCCTGGCTTATTTCAGTGTTTCCACCATAAACCTGGCTTGGAGCATTTAAGTAGGTGTCAGTATTAAAGGTAGATCCGGCATTAATATCAGTATATCTTGCGTCCTCCTTAATATAACCTTCCTCTTCCAGCATAAGCTCGTTAACCCTGTCGGTTCTCCATTTGCTGAATTCAACGGCCTGGATCCAACTAACCCCTACTACCGGATAATTGGCATAGGCGGGGTGACGCAGATAATTGTTTACCATAGTTTCGTTAAAACCAAGGCGGTTTCTCCATACCAAAGTATCTGGTAAGGCTCCTTTATATATGTTTCTGTAGTTTTCTTCACTTGGAGGGAATACGGTCTTCAACCAATCCAGATATTCCATATACATCATATTGGTTACTTCGGTCTCATCCATGTAAAAGGACTGAACGTGTTGCTGGGTAGGAGTATTGTTCCAGTCGTGCATTACATCATCTTGCACCCGTCCCATGGTATATGTTCCGCCCTCAACAAAAACGAGGCCTGGCCCGGTTTCCTGCTCCTTATAGTCGGTTTTGTATTGGAAACCACCTTCTTTAGAGTTGATATCCCAACCGGTAGCCCGGGAATTATTTTTGTAATCCCTCGAGTTGTTACAGCCTACAAAACTACCCGCTAAAGCGACAGCTATTAAGGCCTTGAAAGCAACATTAATTCTCATATTAGTCATCTCTTTTTGGTAGAAATTTAGGCTTTGCAATATAGTAATTAACGATAAAAGTACAAGATTATTTTATTTTAATCAGAATACCTTAAATTCCTATAAGTCCCTGATGTTGTTGAGCCTTTGCTTTAATTTTTGAACGCTCCCGTTATGGTGTGATTCAGGCATTTTAGCATCAAGTTGGAGCAAAATTAAAGGTTTTTTACTGAAGGTTTCTAAAAACATGAAAAATATCTGGCTTTGGTCTGGGTCTGATGCAATAATTATCTGTAATTTAAGTTATTATTATTTACCGGTGCCGAATGATTCTCCCCAAAGGCTATTTAAGATTGATAACCTAAATGATGTATATTTTAGTGGTAAGGCGCTTCTTAACGAGAATATTAATATATATTTGTTAATCATTAATTAGTGTGATGAGAAAAATTACAATCTTACTGCTTGGGGTCTTTCTTGGAATAAACTTTTCTGCCACCGCACAGGATGAAGAAAGAGACAGGGTAATTACTACTGCAGTACCGTTTCTAATGGTAGCTGCCGATGCCCGTGCCGCGGGGATGGGCGACCAGGGAGTTGCAACTTCCCCCGATGTTTTTTCCCAACAATGGAATCCGGCCAAATATGCCTTTGCTTCTTCTGAACATGGAGTTGGAGTTTCCTACACCCCTTATCTAAGTGATATAGTGAATGATATCTTCCTTGGAAATGTCAATTATTTTAACCGCATAAACGAAAGAAGTGCTGTTGGCGCTAGTCTGCGTTATTTCAGCCTTGGTGCGATAGAAACCCGTCCAACCAGGGAACAAGAGCCCATTTTGGTAAATCCCAACGAACTTACTTTAGACCTTTCTTATGCTCTTAGGCTAAGTGATCATTTTGCGATGGCCGTAGCCGGGCGTTATCTGCATTCAGATCTTGGATTGCAGGATGAGGCCGATCTTGGTGCAGCAAATAGCTTTGGAGTGGATATCGCAGCATATTTCCGAAGTAATCAGGTGACCTATCAGGCTTTTGATGGGCAATGGAAAGCAGGTGCAAATATTTCCAACATAGGACCTAAGATGAAATATGACGATGCCGGGCAGGAAAACTTTATACCCACTAATTTTAAAGTAGGTGGGGGCTTTGATTTTATTTTCGATATAGAAAATAAGTTAGGAACTTACGTTGAATTCAATAAATTGCTTGTTCCTACACCTCAGGATTTTAATAATGACGGAACCATTAATGCTGAAGATGATGCCGAATATAATGATATTGGCGCCATTGAAGGAATTTTTAAATCTTTTGGGGATGCCCCCGGAGGTTTTGGTGAAGAAATGAGGGAAGTTACCTGGGCCGTTGGTGCAGAATATCTTTTCCGGGATGCCTTTGCATTCAGAGCTGGATATTTTAATGAAAGTGAAACAAAAGGTTCCAGAAGATTTCTATCTTTCGGTGCCGGTTTTGCCTATGAAATGGTAAACGTGGATATTTCTTATCTTTTCTCTACCTCGAGTGTACAAAGTCCTTTAGAAGGAACTTTAAGATTTGGTCTTACCTTTAATTTTGGAGAAGAATACACCTATTAAAAAGACCCCGACCGAATAATTTCTAAAAGGTATCATCTTTGCATTGATACTTTTTTAGTTTTACACCCTTTCTGGTGTAAGTTTAAGGGGAGTATTTACTTTAAGTTTAAATTAAATGAAATCATTCAATATCACTGCTGAATTCCAGACTTTTGATTCGCTTGAGGAATTACCCGGGCACATAATCGAGTTGATGGAAAAAACCTTTGAAGCCAGGGCTAAGGCTTATGCGCCTTATTCCAAATTTCAGGTTGGTGCAGCTATCTTGCTTGATAATGGTGAAATTATCACCGGTAGCAATCAGGAAAATGCTTCATATCCTTCTGGCCTATGCGCTGAACGCACCGCAGTTTATTATTCTGGCGCAAAATTTCCGGAGGCTAAAATAAAATGTATAGCAGTTTCGGCAACTTCCTTAAAAAGGCCTGTTACTTCTCCGGTGCCTCCCTGTGGAGCCTGCCGCCAAGCGCTTGTAGAATATGAAGTGAAGCAAAAAACCGATATTGAAGTTTACTTTATGGGTGAATCCGGACCAATTGTAAGGGCCAAATCCATAAAAGATTTGCTTCCTTTGATTTTTGATAATTCTTACTTATAACGTTTTCGTGATTTTTGGGTTAAAACTGTTTTCCATTCTTGTTGAAAATAGTATTTTTGTTACCCGCTTGGCAAATCCTATCTGTCTGGCCTAAAATTAATAGAGTTAAATGAAGAAAATAACAAAAGCCACGTATTTAAAGTGGTACGAGGATATGCTGTTTTGGCGCAAATTTGAAGACAAGCTTGCCCAGGTTTATATTCAGCAGAAAGTGAGAGGTTTTTTACATCTTTACAACGGGCAGGAAGCCATTCTCGCCGGTGCCTTACATGTGATGGACCTGGAGAAGGATAAGATGATTACCGCCTATCGTAACCATGTGCAACCTATTGGTATGGGTGTTGATCCCAGAAGGGTGATGGCCGAACTTTACGGAAAAGGTACTGGTACCTCTCAGGGACTAGGTGGTTCTATGCATATTTTTTCAAAAGAACATCGTTTCTACGGTGGACATGGTATTGTAGGGGGGCAAATCCCTGTTGGTGCCGGACTTGCTTTTGCCGATAAATATTTTAAACGCGACGCGGTTACTTTAACTTTTCTTGGAGATGGTGCTGCACGTCAGGGTTCTCTTCACGAAACCTTAAATATGGCCGTGAAATGGAACTTGCCGGTAGTTTTCTGTGTTGAGAATAACGGATACGCCATGGGAACTTCTGTGGCCAGAACTTCCAAGAGTCTTGATATCTGGAAGCTTGGTAACGGCTACGAAATGCCTTGTGGTCCTGTAGATGCTATGAACCCTATTAAGGTTGCTGAAGCACTCGACGAAGCGATTAAAAGAGCCCGAAAAGGAGATGGCCCAACCTTCCTTGAGTTAAAAACATACCGTTATCGTGGACACTCCATGAGTGATGCTCAAAAATACCGTACCAAAGAGGAGGTTGCGGAATACCAGAAAATCGATCCAATTACTCAGGTTCTGGATGTGATTAAGGAAAAGAAATATGCTTCGGAAGACGAAATAAAAGCCATCAATAAGCGCGTTAAGGATTTAGTTTCAGAATGCGAGAAATTCGCAGAAGATTCTGATTGGCCTGAGAAAAACGTTATGTATGATGTAGTATACGAGCAGAAAGACTATCCGTTTTTAGCACATAAACCCGAATAAATTATGGCAGAAGTAATTAACATGCCGCGTTTGAGCGATACCATGGAAGAAGGTGTGGTAGCGAAGTGGTTGAAGAAGAAAGGTGATAAAGTAGAAGAGGGAGATATCCTGGCCGAGATCGAAACCGATAAGGCGACTATGGAATTCGAATCTTTTCACTCAGGAACCTTATTGCATATTGGTATTGAAGAGGGAGAAACCGCTCCTATTGATACACTTCTGGCTATTATTGGAGAAGAAGGCGAAGATATTTCAGACCTGATTAAAGGTGGTGAAAGTTCAGAGTCTAATAAGTCTGACAAAAAGGAGGAAAAACTTGCAGAAGAAAAAGAAGATACCTCTGAGGAAATAGAAGAAGAAAGCGAAAATGGAAGTGATGACAGTGAACTGCCGGAAGGAGTAGAGGTTATCACTATGCCCCGTCTAAGTGATACTATGGAAGAAGGTACCGTTGCTTCCTGGATCAAAAAAGAAGGAGATAAAGTGGAGGAGGGTGATATTCTTGCCGAGATCGAAACCGATAAGGCAACCATGGAATTTGAATCTTTCTATTCTGGTACTTTGCTGAAAATAGGAATCCAGGAAGGCGAAACTGCTAAAGTAGATAGCCTGTTGGCCATTATTGGCCCAGAAGGAACCGATGTTTCCGGAATTTCGGGCGGAGGTGATTCAGCAAAATCTTCGACAAAGAAAAAAGAAAAATCAGAAGAGAAAAAAGAGGAGAAATCCTCTGAAAAAACTTCTGCAAAATCTGAAGATAAAAAGTCTTCCGGAAGAATATTTATTTCCCCACTCGCCAAAAAAATGGCTGAAGATAAAGGTATAGACCTATCTGATGTTAAAGGTAGTGGAGAAAACGGACGAATTGTAAAGCGGGATATTGAAGACTTTAAGCCTTCAGAAAAACCTGCTGCTAAAGAACAGGCTCCTGCCCCTGCCAAACCTGAAGCAACGCAAGCTTATGTGCCGGCCGGAGAAGAAAGTTTTGAGGATATCAAAAATTCTCAAATGCGTAAGACAATCGCCAAACGTTTGGGCGAGTCTAAATTCACAGCGCCTCACTATTACCTGACTATCGAGGTAGACATGGCAAATGCTATGGCTTCCCGTAAACAGATAAATGATATTCCTGATGTTAAAGTAAGCTTTAACGATATGGTGATTAAAGCCAGTGCCATGGCATTGCGCAAACACCCGAGGGTAAATAGTCAATGGACAGGCGAAACCACCAAAATAGCTAAGCACATTCACATGGGTGTAGCCGTAGCTGTAGAAGATGGTTTGGTTGTTCCGGTGCTTCAGTTTACCGATCAAATGTCGCTAACTCAAATTGGTGGTAATGTAAAATCACTTGCAGGAAAAGCCCGTGATAAAAAACTTCAG
>DATISX010000024.1:0-15303 GCA_035468275.1 Salegentibacter sp. | reverse complement strand
AAAAAAGCGATTCTTAAAGAAAACGGAATTCACGTTGTGGATTCTCCTGCTGAAATAGGTAAAAAAGTAGCTGAAGTTCTTAAAGGATAAGACTTCATTAAAATAGAATAATCCTTCTGTTTCTCCTTATTTCAGGTGACTGCAGAAGGATTTTTTCATTGTAAATATCAAAGCTTTTTGCTTTTACTATATTTGAAATAATAAAACAACCAATCTTTTTATACATATGAAACTCTTAGAAGGAAAAAACGCCATTATTACCGGAGGTAGTCGTGGAATAGGAAAAGGCATCGCGAAGGTGTTTGCCGAGCACGGTGCTAACGTTGCTTTCACATATAATTCTTCCGCCGAATCTGCTAATGCGCTTGCCGATGAACTTAGTGGAATGGGAATAAAAGCAAAAGCTTATAAATCTAATGCTGCAAGTTTTTCAGAATCTGAACAGCTTATTAAAGATGTTGTAGAAGATTTTGGAAGTATAGATATCCTGGTTAATAATGCCGGTATCACTAAAGATAATCTCCTAATGCGAATGAGCGAAGATGATTTTGATAAGGTGATTGAAGTTAACCTGAAATCAATCTTCAATATGACCAAGGCGGTTCAAAGAACTATGCTAAAGCAACGCAAAGGAAGTATTATCAATATGAGTTCTGTAGTTGGAGTAAAAGGAAATGCCGGCCAGTCTAATTATGCGGCTTCTAAAGCAGGAATTATTGGTTTTTCCAAATCTATGGCTCTTGAACTTGGCTCAAGAAATATACGTACCAACGTAATCGCTCCAGGTTTTATTGAAACTGAAATGACCGGGAAACTCGATGAGAAAACCGTTGAAGGCTGGAGACAAGCAATTCCGCTAAAACGTGGTGGTACTCCTGAAGATATTGCAAACACCTGTGTTTTCCTAGGTAGCGATATGAGCGAATATATCACGGGTCAGGTTTTACATGTAGACGGAGGAATGCATACATAAAATCAGTATTTTATGAGAAAAAGGAAATAATAAACACGAAGGTGAAAATACTTAGTAAGTCTAATTTCTAACTTCGTTGCTTTTTATTTATCTTTCCTCAATGGATTTTAACAACATCATTTTGATAGCCCTGGCTGCAATATTTGCGCTGGGGTTTTCTTTTTTTCAGTATTTGTTCCGCACAAAAAAATCGAAACAGGATAAATATGTGTTATTCACTCTCCGGGCGCTCACTTTATTCGTTTTACTGCTATTACTTATAAATCCAAAGATCACCAGTATTTCTTATGAAGTAGAAAAACCAAACCTAATCCTTGCCGCCGATAATTCAGCCTCCATCTCTTATCTTAATCAGGCCGATACTTTAAAAGATCTAATAAGGGAAATCGAAACTAACGATCGTATTCAGGATCGCTTCAGTATTTCTAGCCTTAGTTTCGGAAGTGATATTCAGTTAAATGACAGCCTCAACTTTAAGGAACCTCAAACCGATGTAAATTCGGTTTTAAGCAGAATCCAGGATCTTTTCAGAAATAAAACATCAGCAGTTATCCTCTTAACAGATGGTAACCAGACTCTGGGACGGGATTTCAGATATTTTAAATCCAGGACTAATCAGGTTGTTATGCCTGTTGTTTTGGGCGATACTACTACTTATTCAGATATTGAGATTAGTCAGCTTAATGTTAACCGGTATGCTTTTTTGGATAATCGATTTCCGGTTGAGGTGATAGTAAACTATAATGGAGATGAAGCCGTTTCTACTGGGTTTGAGATCCGGTCAGGCGAAACAGTGATTTATAAAGAAGAAATAAATCTTGACCCTCAAAATCGATCACAAATTATTGAAACAACTCTTCCTGCTTCGCGTCTTGGTGTTCTAACCTATGAGGCAGCAGTTCTTCCACTGGATTCAGAGAAAAACAAGGAAAATAACCGTCGTAAATTTGCTGTTGAAATCATAGACGAACGCACCAGGGTTTTATTATTGACCGATATTTCTCATCCCGACCTCGGCAGTATTAAAAAATCGGTGGAGAGTAACAGACAACGGGAGCTCGATATTAAATTTCCTGAAGATGATTTTGTTTTACAGGATTACCAATTAGTGATGCTTTACCAACCCAATTCCCGTTTTAGCGAGGTTTTGGAAGAAATAAAATTGGAGAAGATCAATAGTTTTATCATCACAGGTACCAAAACCGATTGGCGTTTTCTTAATTCTAACCAGGATCTCTTTAAAAAGGATTTCACTTCTCAACCTCAGGAGATTCAAGCAGTTGTCAATCCAGATTTCACAAATTTTCAGTTCGATGATATTGGGTTCAATGATTTTCCTCCACTACAGGACCTTTTTGGAGAAATAGAAGATAGTAGTCTCAACCCGGTATTTTATCAGAAAATTGAGAATGTAGAAACTGTCCAGCCCTTACTGGCTATTGCTGAAAGTGATGGAACCAAAACCGGAGTGCTTTTTGGAGAGGGTATCTGGCAGTGGCGGGCCCAGGCCTGGAGAGAAAAGGAATCTTTTGAGAGCTTTGACGATTTCCTGAGTAAGATCATTCAAAACCTGGCTACTCAACAAAAACGGGAACATTTAAGTCTGGATTACGAATCTTTTTACTACGGAAATGACAAAATTCAATTCAGGGCCCGCTTTTTTGATGAAAATTATACTTTTGATCCGGGTGCTTCCCTGATTATGAGGTTAGAAAATTCAGAAGGCGAAAATATTTTTGAAGGTGGATTTGTACTTAAAGATAATTCCTACGTTCTGGATATTGAAAACCTTCCCGAAGGAGAATATGATTTTATTCTAAGGGAGGAAAATACCGGTATTGCTAAAACCGGTAGCTTCAATATTATTGCATCAGATGTAGAAATCCAATTTTCATCAGCTAACCTTGAAAAGCTTCAGTTTTTTGCCAATAACAATAATGAACAGGTTTATTTCGCCGATAATTCCGAAGCCTTAATCTCCCGTCTCCTGAATGACGAAAACTTCATTCCTGTACAGAAAAGCCATCAAAAAACTGTACCTTTGATAAACTGGTATTATCTTTTGTTTTTGCTGGTTGCTTTGCTCGCAGCAGAATGGTTCTTCAGAAAATACCGTGGTCTAATTTAAATTCAAATTATAGATGGAAAAATTACCTAAAATTGGTTTACCGATCATTATCGGTATTGTGTTTTTAATAATCTTCATAGCAAAATCAACAGTAACTATTGGTTCGGGTGAAGCCGGTGTGCTTTATAAAACTTTTGCTGGTGGAGTAGTGGTCGATGAATCTCCTTTAAATGAAGGATTTCATTTAGTAGCTCCCTGGAATAGGGTTTTTATTTATGAAGTTCGTCAGCAATCACTGGAAGAAACTATGACTGTTTTAAGTTCAAACGGACTTGAAATTAAGATTGATGCTTCTACCTGGTTTCAACCATCATATCAAAATCTGGGACGACTTCATCGTGAAAAAGGGGATGCCTATATTCAAAGGTTATTACAACCTGCGATAAGATCAGCCGCTCGTGCAGTGGTTGGAAGATATAATCCTGAGCAATTGTATTCCAGTAAACGGGAAGTTATTCAGAAAGAAATCCTGGAAGAAAGTCAGATAATCTTAAAAGACCAGTATGTTCAGGTAAACGAAGTGTTGGTAAGAGATGTTTCTTTACCTCCAAATATCAAGGACGCTATAGAACGTAAACTTCGCCAGGAACAGGAATCTTTAGAATATGAGTTTCGTCTAACTAAAGCTACACAAGAAGCCGAACGCCAACGTATTGATGCTGAAGGAAAAGCCACGGCAAATGAGATACTTAACGCTTCCCTAACCGATAATATTCTTCGGGAAAAAGGAATTCAGGCTACTCTTGAACTTGCCCGTTCTAGCAATGCCAAGACCGTTGTAATAGGCGGCGGCGAAGGTGGAATGCCCTTAATTTTGGGCAATAATTAATCCAACAAATCATAAATTTTAAAAAGCTTTATGGCGATTTAAAAATTATGTATTAAGTTTGTATCCATAATGAGAACAATTCAATTACATCATCATCATTTTTATCCCACGCTCAGGCGAGGTAAATTTGATATGTAGTAATTTTACATATTTTATAAACCCGTTTGAGTTCTTCAAACGGGTTTTTTATTTTTAAAAACTTCCTGTTTGGAGATCCGAAAGTGATTAAATTCTAAACTAAAAATTAAAAAAATGAACAAAGAAAAATTAAGGATTGCCATTCAAAAATCAGGAAGATTAAATGAAGATTCGCTCAAAATTTTAAAAGATGCAGGAATTTCAATAGATAACGGAAAAGAACAGTTAAAAGCTACGGCTCGAAACTTTCCACTGGAAGTTATGTATTTGAGGAATGGAGACATTCCGCAATACTTACGAGATGGTGTGGTAGATGTTGCTATTCTTGGAGAAAATGTACTTGTTGAAAAAGGCCAGGATATTATTAGAGGAGAGAAGCTTGGATTTTCAAAATGTCGTGTATCCCTGGCAGTTCCAAAATCAATGAAATACACCGGTATTGAGGATCTTAACGGAAAAAAAATAGCCACTTCCTATCCCAATACAGTGAACGAATTTCTTGCTGAAAAAGGGATTTCGGCAGAATTACACATCATTAATGGTTCGGTGGAAATAGCTCCCAATATCGGTCTTGCCGATGCAATTTGCGATATAGTGTCCAGCGGAAGTACCCTTTTTAAAAATGGACTTAAAGAGGTGGAAGTGATGCTAAAGAGCGAAGCCGTTTTGGCTATTTCTCCTCAAATTTCTGCTGAACGGAAAAATATTTTGGAAAAACTGCAATTCAGACTTAAGTCGGTTTTGAACGCCCGAACCTCTAAATATATCCTGCTAAATGCACCTAATGAGAAATTAGACAGGATCATAAAATTATTACCGGGAATGCGAAGTCCAACGGTTTTGCCGTTGGCGGAGGAAGGTTGGAGTTCTATTCACACCGTAATTAGCGAAGAGCGCTTCTGGGAAGTGATTGATGAACTTAAGGAAAACGGGGCTGAAGGGATCTTGGTTGCTCCAATTGAAAAAATGGTAATATAATATTTTAAGGAATGAAAAGATTAAATAATCCCGCTCGCGAAAACTGGTCAGAAATTCTTAAACGACCTACGCAAAGTCTCGAAGATATAGAGGAAACGGTTAAGCAGGTATTTGCTGAAGTAAAAACCAAAGGAGATCTTGCAATAGCTAAATACACTGAATTGTTCGATGGTTTTAAACTCGATGCCACCCGGGTTTCAAAAGAAGAAACTGAAACGGCTATAGAGGAAGTCCCGGTTGAACTTAAGGAAGCGATCAAGCTGGCCAAAGCAAATATTTCGAAGTTTCACAAAGCCCAGAAAACAGAAAAAGTTTCTGTAGAAACTTCTCCGGGCGTAGAATGCTGGCAGGAAAAGAGACCTATTCAAAAAGTAGGTTTATACATTCCCGGGGGGAGTGCACCTTTGTTTTCAACTATTTTAATGCTCGCCGTACCCGCATCTTTGGCAGGTTGTAGAGAGATCGTGCTGTGCACACCTCCTGGCAAGAACGGGAAAATTGACCCGGCGATTCTTTATACCGCTGAATTATGCGGAGTTACTCAGGTTTTCAAAGTGGGTGGTATTCAGGCAATCGCTGCGATGACTTTCGGTACAGAAAGTATCCCAAAAGTTTATAAGATTTTTGGCCCCGGAAATCAGTTTGTAACCGTTGCCAAACAATATGCTACCCGTTATAACGTGGCCATAGATATGCCGGCCGGTCCGTCGGAACTATTGGTTGTGGCAGATGACTCTGCTAATGCGGCTTTTGTGGCGTCAGATCTCTTAAGTCAGGCAGAACACGGTGCTGATAGCCAGGTAATCCTTGTGTCAACTTCTGAAAAATTTATCAAAGCTGTAGAAATCGAGATTGAAACTCAACTGGAAGAACTTCCAAGAAAAGATATAGCCAAAAAGGCAATTGAGCATGCCCGAATAATCTTTATGAAACAAAAGGAAACAGCTTTAGATCTTATCAATTTCTATGGTCCTGAACACTTTATTATTTGTACTGAAGATAATAGTTTTTATGTTGAGGGAATTGAAAATGCAGGTTCGGTTTTTATAGGAAATTATACACCGGAGAGTGCCGGAGACTACGCATCGGGTACAAACCATACCTTGCCTACCAACGGCTATGCAAAGCAATATAGTGGCGTGAACCTGGATAGCTTTATGAAGGCGATGACCTTTCAGAAAATTTCTGCTGAAGGCATTAAGGAAATTGGTCCCGCAATAGAACTAATGGCTGAAGCCGAAGGCCTGGAGGCCCATAAGAACGCAGTGAGTTTAAGGTTGAAAAATTTGAAGGATAAATAATGAGAAATTTCGATCTAAATAGATTGGTGAGGCCAAATGTTGCTGGGCTTAAACCCTATTCCTCGGCCCGGGACGAATATAAATCGGTAGGCAGGGAGATGACTTTCCTCGATGCAAATGAAAACCCTTTTCGCAGTGACGTGAATAGATATCCGGACCCACAGCAACGAAATCTAAAAGATGAACTCTCAAAAATTAAAGGTATTGCTTCAGAAAATGTGCTGCTAGGAAATGGCAGTGATGAAGTACTGGATTTATTGTTTCGGGCGTTCTGTGAGCCCGGAAAAGATAATATCATTAGTTTGCCACCTACATACGGGATGTACTCGGTTTTAGCCGGTATCAACAATATTGAAAACCGGGAAGTCTTGCTTTCTACGGCTTTTCAGCCCGATCTTTCTGAAATTTTTAAGGCTATTAATGATAACACCAGAATTATCTTTTTATGTTCTCCTAACAATCCTACCGGGAATTCCTTTTCCGAAGATAAAGTAGAGGAAATCCTGCAAAAATTCAGCGGATTGGTAGTGATCGATGAAGCTTATATCGATTTTTCCAAAAAGAAAAGCTGGCTGCGGAAATTGATAGATTTTCCAAATTTGGTGATCACTCAAACGCTTTCCAAGGCATACGGGCTAGCCGGAATACGCCTGGGAATTCTATATGCTTCCGAAGAAATAATCACCGTGCTCAATAAGATTAAGCCCCCTTACAACGTAAATCAATTAACCCAGCAAAGAGCCCTTAAGGAGTTGAAAGATCAGGAAAAAGTGAAATTACAAATCGCTGATATACTGGGGCAAAGAGGAATGTTATTTGAATCTTTGAATGAGGTGGATTTTGTTGAAAAAATATATGAGTCTGATGCGAATTTTATCCTGGTGAAGGTTGATGATGCCGATGAAAGATACCGGCAACTTATTGAGAAAGGTATAGTTGTGCGGAACAGGAGTTCCCAGCCGCTTTGTGAAAATACACTAAGAATTACGGTGGGGACTGAATTAGAAAATAAAAGATTGATTCAAGCTCTTAAAGAATTAAATTAAAAGGCCCGGAAACAAGTTCAGGGCATAACTAAAGTTATGATTTCCGCCGGAGTTTATCCTGGTTTTTAGAGGGAAAGAAGTTCAAAATTGATTAAAATTAGATTTCCGCCTTCGCGGAAATGACAAATGTTTATTAATGAAAAAAGTACTATTTATAGATCGCGACGGCACTTTGGTGCTGGAGCCGGAAGATTATCAGGTAGATAAACTGGAAAAGCTGGAATTTTATCCGGAAGCATTTTATTATTTATCCCGTATTGCCCGCGAGCTGGAATATGAGTTGGTGATGGTAACCAATCAGGATGGTTTGGGAACTGATGGATATCCTGAAGAAATCTTCTGGCCCATTCAGAATTTTATTCTTAAGAGTTTTAAGAATGAAGGAGTAGAGTTCAAAGAGGTGTTAATGGACCGAACTTTCCCGGAAGAAAATTCACCCAACCGGAAGCCTAATACCGGCTTGCTGAAAGGGAAATATCTGGGGAATTCTGAATATGATCTTGAGAATTCCTTTATGATAGGCGACCGGCTCACCGATATGGAATTCGCGCTTAATTATGGCGGAAAGGGAATTTTTATCGACACTCACGAAGACCTGGGCAGTGAGGAAGTTCAGGAGAAAATGGAGAAAGTAGAGAAGGTCATTTCCTTGAAAACCTCAAGCTGGAAAGAGATATATGAATTTCTGAAACTGGAATCCAGAACCGCAGAGATGACGAGAAAAACTAATGAAACCGATATTTTCATCAAAATAAATCTTGACGGCACAGGAAAATCAGATATTTCCACCGGGCTAGCCTTTTTCGATCATATGCTGGACCAGATCGCCCGCCACGGCCAGATGGATATGCAAATTAAAGTTGAAGGTGATCTGGAGGTTGATGAGCATCACACTATTGAAGATACCGCGATCGCTTTGGGGGAAGTTTTCAACAAGGCCCTCGGAAATAAGTTGGGAATAGAGCGCTACGGATTTTGCCTACCGATGGATGACTGCCTGGCCCAGGTAGCCATAGATTTTGGTGGTAGAAACTGGCTGGTCTGGGAAACCGACTTTAAACGCGAGATGATTGGAAAGATGCCCACGGAGATGTTCTATCATTTCTTTAAATCCTTCACCGATGGAGCTAAAGCTAACCTGAATATTAAGGCCGAAGGCACTAACGAACATCACAAGATCGAGGCGATCTTCAAAGCCTTCGCAAAAGCCCTTAAAATGGCTGTGAAACGGGATGTAGAGAAGATGATTCTTCCCTCGACCAAGGGAATGTTATAAAAATAGAAATTAGTAAAATTGAAAATAGTAATAGTTGACTACGGAGCCGGGAATATTCAAAGCATCAAATTTGCGATCAAACGCCTGGGTTTTGATGCTGTTTTGAGCAGTGATGCGGAAGAGATCAAAACTGCCGATAAGGTTATCTTTCCCGGGGTTGGTGAAGCTGGAAGCGCGATGAAAATGCTGAAAAGCACCGGCCTGAATAAAGTTATTCCTGAATTGAAACAACCTGTATTGGGAATTTGCCTTGGAATGCAGTTAATGTGCCGGCATTCCGAGGAGGGAGACACCGAAGGCCTTGGTATTTTTCACGCAGATGTGGTGAAATTTAAGAACGGACTCAAGGTGCCACAGATTGGCTGGAACAGGATATATAATCTTAGTTCTTCGCTTTTTGAAGGTGTTGATGAGCAGGAATTCGTGTACCTGGTACATAGCTATTATGTTCCAGAATGTGCAGAAACAATCGCATCTACCGAATATGGAGTGGAGTACACCACGGCCATTCAAAAAGACAATTTCTACGGGGTACAATTTCATCCGGAAAAAAGCAGCGATGCAGGAGAAAAAATTCTGAAAAACTTTTTAAAAGCCCCTCAGTCTCCTAGAAGGGAGTAAGTTAGTTCAGATATATAATAAATTTATTGAAATTTAACTGATAACTCATAACCCATAACTCACAACTGAAAAAATGAGAATCATACCGGCCATAGATATAATAGAAGGAAAATGCGTAAGGCTTTCTAAAGGCGATTATAATACCAAAAAGATCTATAATGAAAATCCGTTGGAGGTTGCGAAGAATTTTGAGGCTCACGGGATAACGCATCTGCATTTGGTTGACCTTGATGGGGCTAAATCAAAGCATATAGTGAATCACAGAATCCTGGAGCAAATCACTTCAAAAACCGGCTTAAAAGTAGATTTCGGCGGTGGATTGAAATCAGATGAAGATCTTCGCATCGCCTTTGAAAGCGGAGCTAATCAGATCACCGGTGGAAGTATTGCCGTGAAGGATCCGGGAACCTTTAAAAGATGGATCGAGAAATTTGGTTCAGAAAAGATTATTCTTGGTGCCGATGCCAATAACGAGAAGATCGCGGTGAGCGGCTGGCAGGAGGAATCGGACCTGGAATTAATTCCTTTTATTCAGGAATATCAGAAGGAAGGTGTGCAATATGTGATCTGTACCGATATTTCCAAAGACGGAATGCTCGAGGGGCCTGCTTTCGAGCTTTATAAAAGGATCCTCGAACAGACTAATGTCACTTCTGGCAGAGACGAAAGGGAGCTGAAAAGCATTAAATTAATTGCTTCCGGAGGGATCTCAGAATTTGATGAGCTTCCAAAGCTGGCCGAACTTGGCTGTGAAGGAACAATAATAGGGAAAGCTATTTATGAAGGTCGCATTCAATTAAAACAACTTGAAAATTATATTCTTCAGGAAAAATAATTCATCAGTTCTAACTGCTTACTTCTAATATAAAAATATGCTTACAAAACGAATCATTCCCTGCCTTGATATTAAAGACGGAAGAACCGTAAAAGGGATAAATTTTATTGATCTTCGCGATGCAGGTGATCCTGTTGAGCTCGCTGAAATCTATGCCAAATCTGGTGCCGATGAGCTGGTTTTTCTGGATATTACGGCTACTGAGCAGAAAAGAAAAACTCTTGCTGACCTGGTAAGAAGAGTGGCCGAGAAAGTCAATATTCCCTTTACCGTTGGCGGCGGGATTTCTTCTGTTGAAGATGTGGATATACTGCTGAAAAACGGGGCCGATAAGGTTTCGGTAAATTCTTCGGCGGTGAAAAGACCGGAACTTATCAATGAACTTTCAGCTAAATTCGGGAGTCAGTGTATTACTGTTGCTATAGATGCTAAACAGGTAAACGGGGAGTGGCTGGTGCATCTGGTTGGGGGAAAAGTACCAACTGAACTTAATTTATTTCAGTGGGCGAAAGAAGTAGAAAAAAGAGGCGCCGGGGAAATTTTGTTTACCTCGATGAATAACGACGGGACCAAAGCCGGATTTGCTAATGAAGCCCTCGCGAGATTATCTTCAGAATTGAAGATCCCCATTATTGCTTCAGGTGGTGCTGGGAATATGCAACATTTCACCGATGCGTTTTTAAAAGGAAAGGCCGATGCCGCTCTGGCTGCCAGTGTTTTTCATTTTAAGGAAATAGAAATTAAGGAATTAAAAGAAGAATTACGTCGAAACGGAATAGAAGTAAGACTCTAAAAAAATAAAAAATGAATATAGATTTTAATAAAAACCAGGACGGACTTGTGCCGGCGATTATTCAGGATGTGAACACAAAAAACGTTTTGATGTTGGGATATATGAACGAGGAAGCTTTCTTAAAGACTAATGAGACCAAAAAAGTGACCTTTTTCAGCAGAAGTAAAAATCGACTTTGGACCAAAGGGGAGGAGAGTGGAAATTTTCTCGATCTGGTTGACATAAAAAACGATTGTGATAATGATACTTTGCTTATTTCTGTGATTCCGCAGGGGCCCACCTGCCATAAGGGAACCGATACCTGCTGGGCAGAAGATAATCAACCGAATTTCGGGTTTTTAAGCAATCTGGAAAGTGTTATCGAAAAGCGGAAGAGAATGAGCGAGGTCGAGCCGGAACTTAGGGAAGATAAAAAGAGCTATGTGGTTTCGCTTTTTGATGAAGGTATTAATAAGATTGCCCAGAAAGTAGGGGAAGAGGCCGTAGAAACCGTGATTGAAGCCAAAGACGATAATGACGAACTATTTTTAAATGAAAGCGCCGATCTTTTATTTCATTACCTTATACTGTTGCAGGCAAAAGGCTTCACGCTAAAAGATATTTCAAAAGTGCTGGAAGAAAGGCATCGCTAATCTTTCCAGCTTCCAAATTTGCCGGCCTGGTAATCCATATAAGCCTGATCTATCTCGTCCATGGTATTCATTACAAAAGGACCACGGGCAACTACCGGCTCATCAAAAGGTTTGGCATGGCCGAAGAGCAGGGTGGAATTCTCTATGGCTTCAATTTGTAATTCTTGAGAATCATTGGCGAAGTCCACCAAATGTAGCGCCATTGCTTGCTTGCTGTTTACCTGAAGTTCTCCCTTGATGACGTAAAAGAAAATATTGTGGTCTTCAGGAATTTCAAGTTTTAGTTCAGCTCCTTTTTCAAAAAAAATAGTGGCTAGATTAATACCGGTTTCAGCTTGAAAGGCACCCTGAGTATCGAGAAATTCTCCTGAAACTACCTGGACTTTTCCGCCTTCAAACTCCTTCACCGGAATATCTTTTCTTTGCAAACCTTTATACCATGGCTCGGTCATTTTGAGCCTGGCCGGCAAATTCACCCATAATTGCAGGATCTCCATTTTACCACCTTTCTCTTTAAAATTTTCAGAAGAAACCTCGGCGTGTATGAGTCCGCGGCCGGCGGTCATCCACTGCACTCCACCGGAAGTGATCACGCTTTCGTGTCCTCCCGAATCTTTGTGCGAGATATCTCCGTCTAAAATAAAGGTAACGGTTTCCATTCCGCGGTGTGGATGCGGACCGAAAGGCAGGCCGCTATTGTTAGGTTTATAGGTTTGCGGACCGTGATGATTCAGAAAAATAAAAGGATCTATCATGTCTATACTGCCTGTAGGCATTGGGGAATAGGTGACCAGGTCTCCAATTGGGCGATATTCGGCTTTTACGATCTTTCTGATACTTCGCATGCTGATTATTTATTTCTTACGTAAATAAGTTTGAAACGGCTGTTTTGCCCAGAACGCGATTCTACTTCAAATTTGGGTACAGAGCTAATAAGTGGGGTGAGTTTTTCATATCCATAATTACGGGCATCAAAATTAGGTTGTTTTTTCTGAAGTAAACTTCCAACGTCACCCAGGAAAGCCCAGCCATCTTCATCGGCAACATCTGAAATTGTAGTAGAAATAAGTTTAATTACTTTGGGAGTGATCTTATCTACATTCTTTTTGTGGGATTTTCTTCCACCTTTTTCGTAATCTCCGCTGTCTTTTTCATCTGAATCACTATCCTTTAAAATTTCAAGATAAATAAACCTGTCGCAGGCAACGATAAATGGGTCTGGTGTTTTCTTTTCACCAATCCCGTAAACCTTCATTCCTGCTTCGCGCAAGCGGGTGGCAAGTTTGGTAAAATCACTGTCACTGGAAACCAAACAGAAACCGTCTACTTTACTGGAATACAGAATATCCATCGCATCGATGATCATCGCCGAGTCGGTGGCATTTTTGCCTTGTGTGTAAGCATATTGCTGAATTGGGTTTATCGCATTTTCCAGAAGAACTCCTTTCCATTTTGCCAGGTGTGGCTTTGTCCAGTCGCCGTAAATGCGCTTTATGGTAGGATTGCCGTATTTGGCGATCTCTTCCATCATTTCTTTGATATATGCAGAAGGGATATTGTCCCCGTCAATTAGTACTGCAAGATTGTGATCCATATTTTGTTTTAAAATTATTGATAAAGGTACAAAAAAAGGCCGCCCCGGGGCCTTAGAGGTTCAGAGCGGCGGGTAAAAATTGTTTTATCTATTAAATATAACGATAAATTGCATTCATTTTTGAGCTCTTTTCAGGCATTTGGTCTTCATCTACGAGAAAAACATTTCCACCTTGATTCAGTACATTTCTTGCTGCCCAATTCATCAGGGAGAAATTACCGTTGCGCTGACCTTCCTGGATATCTACCTTCATTTCCTCTTCATTGTAAGTTCCCCAAATTTCCGAATTTCTGTCAAGAAACAAGGTATCAACTTTCCCTTGATGAATAGCCGGCAGGATATCGTGGATAGCCACTGCAGTTTTTCCGTTCTGGTCTGCAAACTGCTTAAGCTTATCTCTTTTTTGTTTTTCAAAGTGGGGCTCTATAATTTCCCATGCACGTTGGTGTAAACCCGGCCTATCTAAGTCTTTGGGATTTCCGATAACCGCCTCCGGATAAAAATTGTTATAGGTGTTTGCTTCCTTATAAATAGGGAATAGATAATCCTGACATGCTACCAGCAAAGGCAATTTTTCTTCCTGTAATAAGGAATGTAAGCCCTGGTCTATGGCACGAAAAAATCTTAAGATCTCATTTTTCCGTTCCCTATCGGCCCCTGCATGACCATGCATGGCTTGTTGACCTGCCGCGGTACCACTGCTCCTTTGCTGCAGGGTTTTTTCTTCATAATCATAACCAACCCGATCTTCCAGTCGGGAGGGAATGAGCTCATCTATATTTTTTGGGCTTATGCTGTACTTGGATGCCTCAAAAAACTCTACATTTTCCAACTGAAGTGAAAGAAGATAAAATCTGCCATCCCCTGAAAATAGAGGAACCAGGGGTTTTAAATAAAATTCCTTATTGATATAATAATGTGAATCAAATTGCAGAGGAAGGGTAAATTTTTTAAAAAAGCTTTCTGCCGCATATATAGCCAAGCCATCAGACTGGTGTCTCCAGAAATCTTTGTCGCTAATTAATTGTTGAATTGGTTCGCCGATCTTCTGAATTTTTTCAGAGGAAAACTCTTTTTCTTCAAGTTTATTTTTAATCTCCTTCCACAGGGATTTCAAATGGGTTTTACTTTTTTCTTCCAGTACATCTTTTCCGGCACGTTCAGTGGGAATAAAGATGGAAACACTTACTTCATCATTAAATCCCGCTAGTTCCTGAAGTTCTTTTTCACTTATTAATGACATAATTTCATTGTTTTTGGTTAAAAATCGGGAGGAAAAACCATAGGCTTTCCCTGGCTTTTACGTGATAAAACGCCATGATAAGTTAAGCCGATTTATACTGATATCAAAGGACTTGGGTTCCTCCTAGTGCTAAAATTTTCTTAAGAATACCGAGAAAAGAATAATGAAGTATAGTCTCTTTCCGAAAATCAATGTTAGAATTCTTGTGAAGAAAAGTAGCCTCAGGATTGGATTGAGAGAATACTTACCACCAAACCACAAAAAAACTTTCAAAATCCGTTTCAGAGCGTTTCATCCAGATAAGTGGAGATTTTTTCTTTTCCAGAGAGAGGATGATTTGTTTACTTATTTCAGAATAAGAAACCCAATCCCTTCCAAAATTTGGTGCTACCGGCCAATCTTGTTTTGAAGGTGCATGGTATTTGAAATCTTTGTATTCAGCAGAATTAAATTCTTTGAAAGATAAATAGTAACCGGCAACACATTCCTGATTGAGTTTTGGGAATTTGTACTGTTGAAAAGTCCTCGGGACAAACAGTTTTGCCTTAAAGTAAGTCTGCTGAATAAGATCTTCGGGAATAAGTTCCAGGCTTTTGAGAAATTCCCTGGTTTCAGGTTTGTGAAGTAGGGCAAACTGTTTCTGCTTTAGTTTTTCCATCTTCTGAAGAAATGAATCCTTCCGGTTTGGACCAATCCATCGGGCTTCTTCCGAAGAGAAGGAAGGATCGTAGACATAGAATTTATAAACCAGTTCCAGGTGAATGTTTTGATTGGTATGAAGATCCTTCAGTAAAAAATCCAGTTCCCCCAGGGTTATTTTATCCCGACTAATCTGAATGTTATTGGCGAGCCGTTTATAACGGACGCTATTTTGAATTAGGAGTTCAAAAAAACTTTCCATTCGTTTACCAAGAAC
>DATISX010000023.1:0-4146 GCA_035468275.1 Salegentibacter sp. | reverse complement strand
AGACCACGGCCTTTAACCACCGTTCCCGAAAGAGAAAATGGCTGTTGCAAATAGTTATTTGCACGTTCTACGCGGCCATCCTGAAGGGCTTTCCTTATTTTTGTAGAACTCACCGCAACCTGGTCTACTTCTTCTTTAGTGATCTCTTCCACTTCAAATCCAAACTGCTCACCAAATTCCTTTAAATCATTAATATCGGCAGTTCGGTTTCTGCCAAAGCGATGATCATAACCGATGATAACGCGCCGGGCCTTAAGTTTATTCACCAAAATATCTCTTACGAATTCCAGAGCAGTAAGTCGGGAGAACTGATGAGTGAAAGGATGCACAACAAGGTGATCTATTCCTGTTTTGGAAAGAATCTCCTTGCGTTCTTCTATGGTATTGATAAGTTTGATATCAGAATCCTGCTGAAGAACCATCCTGGGATGCGGAAAAAAAGTAAGTATCACCGATTCCAGATTTCCGGCTTTGGCGGCATTAACAAGACGTTCAATGATTTTCCGGTGGCCGATGTGTACCCCGTCGAATGTACCTATGGTTACCACAGTTTGTCGCTCGCTGCTAAAGGAATTAGCTCCATTGTATTCTTTCACAGCTGCCTATTTTCCGTTAAAAGTGTTCATAGTAAGATTCACTCCGGCAGTTCCGAAGGATTTAATAAGCTCGCGGGATTTTTCCAACCTTTCCGGTAATTCTTTCAGCTCTGCTTCCCCCCATTCTCCCAACACATAATCTACCTGCTGGCCTTTGGAGAATTCATCGCTTATTCCAAACCTGAACCGGTTATAATTGGTCGTATTCAAAGTATTCTGAATATCCTTTAAACCGTTGTGTCCTCCATCGCTGCCTTTAGTTTTTAATCTAATGGCACCAAAAGGCAAATTAAGATCATCGGTAATAACAAGTAGATTTTCCAACGGAACTTTTTCCTTCTGAAGCCAGTAATTAACGGCCTTTCCGCTAAGATTCATATATGTTGAAGGTTTCAGCAAAACAAAGGTTCTCCCTTTATATTTGAATTGGGCTATATCTCCCAGTTTATCTGTGCTAAAACTGATCTCTTCTTTTTCTGCCAGGAAATCAAGAATTTTGAATCCTATATTATGACGGGTTTTTTCATACTTAGCGCCAATATTCCCGAGGCCTACTATCAAAAATTTCTTCATGGGGTCTGTTTCTTCTTCCCGGGGCTTTTTAGTATGGAGTAATCTTCCGAAGAAAGAAAGCATAGTTTAGTTTTGGTAAAGATAAAATTATTAAAATTCTTCACAACGGACTCTCTAAAAAGCACAGGCAATTACAAAATAAAAAAGCACCCCGTTTGGGATGCTTTTGAGTTTTAGTTGAAAAAGGAAAGACTAATTATCTTCTCCTTCTTTCACTGCAGCAACATCACTAGATTCAGTCGCTGGTACTTCGTCTGCTGGTACTTCATCTTCTTCTTCGTCCTCAAGAGCAACGATGTTACGAGATGTTCTTACCTGGCAAATTACAGTGTTATCCGGGTGCTGAATTTTGTATTTCTCATCTTCAACAGCGGTAACGTATAATTTCTGTCCAATTTTAAGCGGAGTTACATTTGCTTCGATATAATCTGGCAAGTCTCCTGGCAATCCTCTTACTTTAAGACGACGCAGGTTGTAACGCAAGACTCCACCATTCTTAACCCCACGGGCAACACCTACAGTGTGAATTGGGATTTCCATAGAAATTGGTCTGTCTTCATAAATCTGGTAGAAATCTACGTGCATGATAGCATCAGTTACCGGGTGGAATTGGATATCCTGAAGTATAGCGTTAAATTTTTCTCCGCCCTCCAGTTTAATTGCCACGGTATGCACGTCAGGGGTGTAAACCAGGTGATTAAACGCAATTTCATCTGCTGTAAAGTGTAATGGCTTAGCATCTCCCCCGTATAATACGCAAGGAACCTGTCCAGCATTACGTATGGCTTTAGTTGACTTCTTGCCTACGCTTTCTCTTTTAGATCCGTTGATCGTTATTGATTTCATTTGGTAAAATTTTTAGGCTGCAAAAGTAATCTTTTTTTGCAGCTATTAAAAACTTAAAAATGAATTATTTAGAAATTCGTTAATTCTGCTCTTCCTCAAAATGTTTACATGATGAATTTAGAGCTAATAGATTCATTTTCATGAACTCGCTTCATTACATCGGCAACAAGATCGGCACAGGTAACTACCTTTATCTTCTTGCTTTTCTTTTTCAGCGGAATAGAATCGGTTACAATTAGTTCTTGCAGTTTAGAATTTTCTATTCGCTCGTAAGCCTCGCCAGAAAGCACCGGATGGGTACAAATTGCCCGAACGCTTAGTGCGCCGCGCTCCATCATCACATCGGCCGCCTTGGTTAAAGTTCCGGCAGTATCTACCATGTCATCAACTAAAACTACATTCTTACCTTCAACGTTACCAATCAATTCCATGTGAGAAATCTTATTTGCTTTTGCTCGCTGCTTATAACAAATCACTACATCGCTTTCCAAAGCTTTGGAATAGGCATAAGCTCTTTTTGAACCTCCCATATCGGGGGAAGCGATAGTTAAATTTTCCAAATTAAGCGCTCTAAGGTGAGGCAGAAATACTGTTGAAGCGTACAAATGATCTACAGGTTTTTCAAAGAATCCCTGAATCTGGTCAGCGTGAAGATCCATTGTTATTATTCTTGTAGCGCCGGCTGTTTCCAGGATGCTGGCAACCATTTTTGCCGCGATTGGCACCCTGGGTTTGTCTTTCCGGTCCTGCCTTGCCCATCCAAAATATGGAAGCACCGCTGTTATATGCCTTGCTGAAGCCCTTTTAGCAGCATCAAGCATTAGAAGCATTTCCATTAAATGGTCTGAACCGGGGTGAGTAGACCCGATGATAAAAACCCGTGAACCGCGAACAGATTCTTCGAACGAAGGCTGAAATTCGCCATCGCTGTAGGTGGAGGTGATTACATTTCCGAGTTTGGTTCCATAGGAAGCTGCAATCTTTTCGGCAAGTTCCCGGCTTTGGGTACAATTAAAAATTTTTGCTTCGGGGTTGAAGTTAGCCATGCTGTTGTGTTGTTTGGTGTTAATTGAATTGTGCCCTGCAAATTTAAAAATTATATCTGTTTAGAAGCTCTCACACGCAATTGCTTATGAACTATTTTAAGCAACTTGTTGAAAAGCTTGTAAAACCTCTTAAAAATTAAAAAATCTGGTTTACAAATGGAAATTTTTTATACTTTTGCGCTCCACAACGCTCGAGTGGCGGAATTGGTAGACGCGCTGGATTCAAAATCCAGTGACTTCGGTCGTGCGGGTTCGATTCCCGCCTCGAGTACTTTTAAAACCTCTGTAAAAAACAGGGGTTTTTTTATTTTATTAAATGATTTTCTTATATTTAAGTTTCCCGCCAGACCTATTTTATGTTATAGATAATTCTAAATCTTTAACATAATGAGAGATGAAAGACTATCCAGGCTTTTAAAATTCCTGTTTTTACTATTCAGTATTATTGTAGCAGTGTATGTTGTTAGTAAAATGTCGGGTTAAGATTTAGACTGATCTTCAATTACAGTTTTAACCTGGGTTGCTTCGGCGTAATCTAGAACTATTATCACTTCTATTATTTTCTATTTCTGAAAAAACTCAGTACAATACTTTCTACATGATTTAAGGTGATTTTATTTTTCCGACATTTATATTTGTCAAACAACATTCACCTAATTGGAATTTTACAAGAAAATAAATGAGAATCAACCAATCCAATACCTTATTGGAATAGGCACTATTATTTTGGTTTCGCTTTTTTCTTATCTTTTTATTGACATTATTGGATACCAGGTTGTAGCTCTTATTCTTCTACTTGCTGTTTCTATCCTAGCCATGTTCTTCGAAATTTTCCCCATAGTTACAGTAGCTGTTTTAAGTGCTTTAATCTGGAATTTCTTCTTTATTCAACCACAATACACATTTAAAATAAGTACGCCGGAAGACGCGCTCTTCTTTTTAATGTACTTTATGATAGCTGTAATGAATGCTGTTTTTACCACAAAGATCAGGAAAGCAGAAGCCGCTACCCAAAAACGAAAGGAAAGAGGTAAGACCTTGGAATATTTCAATTTCGGCATAAAGCTCATTTTTATTCTGCTGAG
>DATISX010000022.1:0-5087 GCA_035468275.1 Salegentibacter sp. | reverse complement strand
ATTTAGACCAGTGGAGCTTTTCGTCCAATGAGGGCGACTTTATTCATATTACCATGGTTCGGACTTCAGGGGAACTTAATCCCGAAATCCGTCTGATTTCTCCGACGGGAAAAGTCGTGCGCCATGTTTGGACCTGGGGGGAGTCAGCCGAGCTCGTGGTGAATGATGCTCCCGAGAGCGGTACCTATCGAATAATTGTGGGTGATGCCCATATTAATAATACGGGTAATTATCTCCTTCGTTTAGCACAAGCTCCCCAAAATTTTGTTGTCCGGCCTGGGGATGATGGAGGACCTCTAACGAACGGGGCTAATCATCCTGGCACTATAACTCTGGGTGATTTGGATCAGTGGAGTTTCAATGCGAATGCTGGGAGCTTTATTCACTTAACTATAGTTAGTACTTCGGGGGAATTGAACCCAGAAATTCGTTTGATTTCGCCTTCTGGAGCTGTTTTGCGTCATTCTTGGACTTGGGAGGACTCAACCCAGCTTGTTTTGCAGAATGCGCCTGAAAGTGGAACTTATCGAGTGATTGCAGGTGATGCTCATATCGATAGCACAGGTGGATATCTTCTAACTATTACCTGGTAAGAGGTGCATAACATAATTTTAGCCTTAAAGGAGTCGCTGGAAAGCGGCTCTTTTTAATTCTTAAGCCTTTTATTTCTTTGCTTGTTTCGTACTTTTACAAAGAAACCAATCGAATCATAATGACCCAAGAAGAAATTTTGGAGCTTTCCAGAAAAGTGAGTAAAAACACGCTGATGGAAACCCTTGATATCGAATTTATTGAAGCCGGAGAAGATTATCTTGTTGCGAAAATGCCGGTTACCTCTAAAGTGCATCAGCCCGATGGGGTGTTACACGGAGGCGCGAGCGTGGCCCTGGCCGAAAGCGTGGGCAGCCTGGCGAGTTATGTGTTTTTGAATACCGAAGAATTTTTTATTCGCGGGATTGAAATTTCGGCGAATCATTTAAAAAGTATTTCTGAAGGATTTGTTTATGCCAGGGCCAGTTTTATACATAAAGGCCGCACCACGCAGCTTTGGGAAATAAAGATTACAGATGAAAAGAATAACCTGATCTCCCTAGTGAAACTCACAACTATCGCTTTACCAAAAAATAAGTAAAAGATGAATGCAGAAGAATTTTTTAGTCGGCTTGAGGAGCATTTGCAAGTAGGAAAACCATTTGTAGCCTGGCACGATATGGGATCGGGTAAGGGGATGACCACGGCCCTGCTTCAGGAAGATGATTCAGAAAATTTCGTGGATGATTTCAATGAAAGCGGATTCGTCTTCGCACCTTTTGAAAATGATTTACCAACCTATATTATTCCACAGGAAAAAGCTGAATTTTTGCAGACAGAATATTCCGGATTTATAGATCACGAAAAGGCCCTGGAAAAGGAAAGTCCGGATTTTCCACCGGAACAATTTATTCAGAAGGAAAAGTCGGCGCACGAAACGCTTGTCCAGAAAGGCATAGATGCCATTAAGGCGGGAACCTTTAAGAAAGTGGTGCTATCGCGCAAAGAAGAGGTGGAAACACAATTGGGGCCGCTGGAAATATTTAAGGACCTGCTGAAAAAATATAAAGAGGCTTTTGTTTATATCTGGTTTCATCCCAAAACCGATATCTGGTTAGGCGCAACCCCTGAAACCCTGCTTAAGGTTGAAAGAAATAAATTCAAAACAATGGCCCTGGCGGGAACCCAGGCTTTTAAAGGAATTACCGATGTAACCTGGGGAAAGAAGGAAATTGAAGAACAAAAGATGGTGACCGATTTTATTCTGGAAAATGTCGAAAAGGTAACCGCCGGAAAGGTTTCGCGATCTGAAGCTTACACCACCAGAGCGGGAAATCTATTGCATCTGCGCACCGATATCCAGGGAGATATTCAGCCTGAAACCTCAAATTTAAAGGAGCTTATCATGACGCTTCATCCTACTCCTGCCGTTTGTGGGATGCCCCGGGATCTAGCAATGGAGTTCATATTAAAAAATGAAAATTACGACCGCGAATTCTACAGCGGTTTTCTCGGTGAGTTGAATTTCAAAAAGGAAACTAAACGCAGCTCAAATCGCAGAAATCAAGAGAACCAGGCTTATGGAAGCATCGGTTCGTCAACTTCTTTATTTGTGAACCTTCGCTGTATGAAAATTGAAGACGATGAAGCCGAGATTTTTGTTGGAGGCGGGATTACCAAAGATTCAGATCCTGTTCGGGAATTCGAGGAAACGCAAAACAAGGCCCAGACCATTAAAGCCGTTCTGGTGAAATAATTCCTTCAGAAAATTGTAATTTTGATTGCAATTGAGATATAGAGTTTGTTAGGCCTCACAGGTTTCTAAAACCTGGGAGGTCTCAATTCGGAACGGTCTTAAGACTTTTCAAAACATAAATTTGTGAAATACTCCAAAATACCTGTTGCCCGTTCGGTTGTAGCACTTTGTGTGGCCAAAAATATACATCACGTAGTAATCTCCCCGGGTTCGCGAAATGCCCCGCTCACCCTCGGATTTACTCATCATCCTGAAATTAAACCCTACAGTATTGTAGATGAGCGTTCCGCGGCATTTTTCGCTTTGGGAATGGCTCAGCAACTTCAACAACCGGTAGCCCTTGTTTGCAGTTCAGGATCGGCTTTGCTGAATTATTATCCTGCTATCGCCGAAGCCTTTTACAGTGATATTCCGTTGGTTATCATTTCAGCCGACAGGCCAATAGAGCGTATCGACATTGGCGATGGGCAAACTATACGACAGAGGAACGTTTTTGAGAATCATATTCTTTATTCGGCAAATTTACACTCGGAATTGGTCTTAGACCAAACTACCACTGATTCCAAACTTCAGCAGAAACAATTTGAGGCGCAGAAACACAACGAGAGGGAAATCAATCTGGCGCTTAACAAAGCGATTGAAGGAAAAGGCCCTGTGCACATCAATGTGCCGTTTTATGAGCCCTTGTACGACCTTGTGGAAAATGTGGAGGTGAATCCGCTGCAAATATTTCCCGAGCTTAAAGAGCGTACCTACACCGAAAACCAATTAAGTACATACGCCGATATCTGGAACATGGCAAAACGGAAAATGGTGATCGTGGGAGTGGCGCAACCCAATGCGGTTGAACAAAGATTCCTGGATGAACTGGCCAAAGACGATTCGGTGATCTTTTTTACAGAAACTACCTCGAATATACATCACCCCGATTTCATTACCCGAATAGATACTGTAATTGGTCCTATTGAAAGGGAAGCAAACCCGGAAGAGTTCTTCAAGAAACTCCAACCTGAAATTCTCCTGACTTTTGGGGGAATGATAGTTTCTAAAAAGATCAAGGCTTTTCTCAGGAAATATCAGCCACAACAACACTGGCATATTGACGAGAAAAAGGCATACAATACTTTTTTCTGCCTGAACAAGCATTTTGAAACCGATGTAAATTCGTTTTTCAGCAATTTTCTTCCTTTGGTGAAGAAGCAGAAGAGCGATTACGGAAAGTACTGGAAAAGCATCTGGAAGAAGCGCCAGGCAAGGCACGAGGAATATATGGATGAGATTCCGTATTCAGACCTTAAGGCTATGCAACTTGTCGCTCCTGAAGTTCCTGAAAACTATATGCTTCAGCTGGGGAACAGTTCCATTATCCGTTATGCGCAATTGTTTACATGGAAAGAGAGTTTGCGGATTTTTTGTAACCGAGGCACCAGCGGAATAGACGGCAGTGTTTCTACCGCTGCAGGAGCTGCCTGCGTTTCTAAGGAACCTACGCTTTTGATTGTAGGTGACCTGAGCTTTTTCTATGACAGCAACGGGCTTTGGAATAATTATTTGCCGTCTAATTTCAGGATTATTGTTTTGAATAACCAGGGTGGGGGAATTTTCAGGATACTTCCGGGGAATAAGAATACGGAGAATTTCGATACTTATTTTGAGACGGTACATCAACTGAACGCCAAGCCTGTTTGTGAACTTTATGGGGTGGAATATTCATCTGCGAAAAATTCCGAAGAAATAGAAAAGGAGATGCAAAACTTTTTCAACGAGTCAAAAAGACCTAAGCTTTTGGAGATTTTCACCCCCCGAAAACTCAATGATGAGGTCTTACTGGAATACTTCAATTTTATGAAATCTTAAGATTTAAACCAAGAATATGGAAATCTGCCTTTTGGAAACAATACGCGGATTTTCTGTTTTTAAGGGAAAGCCAAAAATTATAAAGTATCTTTGCATTTTAAATTTTTGTTATGCTGAATATTGGTGAATATCACACCCTAACCATCGACCGGGAGACCGAGCCCGGACTTTTTCTTACCAATGAAGAAGGTGATGAGGTTTTACTTCCGAATAAATACATCCCCGAGACCTGGGAAATAGGTGGGGAAATAAGAGTTTTTGTTTATCTGGACCACGAAGAGCGGCCTGTGGCAACTACCCTGGAGCCTCTTGTGAAGCTTGATGAGTTTGCTTTTTTAAAATGTGTAGAAGTAAATGAATTCGGGGCTTTTCTTGACTGGGGTTTAGAGAAACATTTGTTTGTTCCGTTTAAGGAGCAGGCTTACCCTATGAAAAAAGGCGGGAGGTATTTGATCTTTTGTTATTTAGACGAAGAAACCAATCGTTTGGTGGCTTCAAGTAAAGTTCACGCTTTCCTTGATAATTCTGAATTAACGGTAGAACCCTTTGAGGAAGTTGATCTTATCATCAGCAATAAATCTGATTTGGGTTATAATGTGATCATCAATGAAATCCATCTCGGTCTGCTCTATAACGATGAGATTTTCCAGCCTATTAATGTTGGAGATCATATGAAAGGCTTCATAAAAAAAACCAGGCCCGACGGAAAGATAGATGTGATGCTTCAGCGGCCGGGGTACAGAAGTATTGAACCTAACGCTCAGCGTATTTTAGATGAATTGGCAGCAAACCACGGCCACCTGAAAATCACAGATAAGTCTGATCCTGCTATGATACAAAATGTGCTGGAGATGAGTAAAAAGAGTTTTAAGCGTGCCGCGGGGAATCTATACAAGCAGCGTAAAATTGACATCACCGAAGATGGGATCTACTTAAAGGAAAA
>DATISX010000021.1:0-6876 GCA_035468275.1 Salegentibacter sp. | reverse complement strand
ATTTCTCCAACCGGAACAGTTTTCATATTAACCATGTCCAGAAGGATCATCGCAGATACAAAAGAATCGGGGTTTTCTTTTATTATCTTCTTTTTGAAAACCTTATCATTATCCATTAACTCGGATTCGGTTTCCTGAAGTACTCTTAGTTGCGTGGAATCTCTTTCCTGAAACGCCTGTTGCATTTGTTGGCGACCTTCTCCCACTTTTGCATTGGTTTGTTTCAGGTGATCAAGATAAGTGGCGAGCGTCTGGTTTTCTTTTCCGCCATTCACTTCAGAAGATCTTAGGCTGTCTTTATAAACTTTAAAACTGATAGGTTCATTTTCTGAAATAAAGATCACATTTCCATTAAGGCCTTCTATTTCAACAAAGCTTAAATTAGAATTTTCTACCTCGGCAGGATTTAGTTCGAATTTTTCATCTTTTATACTGGTGGAATCTATTCTTTCAGGACGGGAATTAGGATTCTGAAGTTCAGAGATATATACCATTTTTCCATCCTCTACACCTGCTGCCGTACCTTTAATAGAATAACCTTCATCTTCCTGACAGGAAATTGTAATTAAGGCCAAACTGGCTATGGCTAATAGTCTTTTCATAATATGAATTTAAATTTCAACAAAAATAAACAACTGGAATTAGAAGATACTTTTGTTTTAATAAAATATTGTTAATTTGAGGTGTCTACACTATACTGGCACACATAAAATGTAATTTTGGGCAATATTTTTAGGTAATGAAAGAACAAATAGGAGACTTTCCTTTAAAAATCAAGATAAGTTTTCAAAAAGTAATCGATGTTTACAAAGAGCAACTGGAAAACGGTATTGGGGGAATATCCCGCGAATATGTCGAAAAGATCCTGGCCTATGTAGAGTCGTTTCCCCAATTAACAGAAGGAATTGAAGACCCTGCTGAGTTGGCTGAACTAAGAGAACCTATTAAGATACTTCTGGATGACATCTTCCCGAGCATTTTAAGCAATAACGAAATCAAAACCGCCTCTGTACCCTATCATAATATATTATTTAACCGCTCAAAAAGGTTAAAACGCATTATGAAGGATGCCGGGAAAGATTTTAAACTGGAAATGCGTAATATGGATGAGAATTCATATTACATACAGGCATGTCTTCACATTTTAAACGATTACTATGGTTACGATATAGATTTTTCACGGCCTTTGTATTATGATATTCCCGACGAAAACGAAATCATGCGTCACTACCGTATTGCTATGAACGGGGATTTTGTGAATTTGGAGCCAACCAAAAAGGCAAAGAAGATAAGCGAGGAAGATGTAGATAAATTAATTCAGAATTTCGAGGATGTTTCAGTTTGGAAGGAAATGTTTCCACCTCAAAGCTGGATCTTCACCGGTTTTGTTATTCTAAACCTTACCGATGTGACCATGGATGAAGCCATTTCTGAATTAAAGACCACCCTGCTCTTTGAAAAGGCATCACAAAAAGATGAATTGCTGAAACTCCAGAAAATTTTCAGGTCGATCTATAAAATTCCCGATCTAAGGGTTGGTTTTACGGTATACAATGCCCAGGATAGTGTTTTTGAAAAAATGGAGAGCAAAGATGCCCACAGTTTTATTCTGAGTAAAAAGCAGGAAAGTGATTGTAAATCTGGTTTATGCGAAGAAGGCTTCAAGAAACTATTCGAAGAACGCAGCTTCTTTAGTATTCCCAATGTGAAAGTCTATGCGAAGAAGAATAACGATAATCTGCTTTCCCAACAACTGCTTTCAAATGATGTGAAAAGCTGCATTCTGGCTCCGGTAATCAAGAATAACAAGCTGCTGGGAGTTCTGGAACTGGTTTCAACCCGAAAAAATGAACTCAATAGCATCAATACTATAAAACTGGATGAAATTCTTCCCTACATTGCCACGGCAGTAGACCGAAACCGCACCGAATTTGAGAACAGGATAAAAGCGGTTATCCAAAGTGAATGCACCTCTATTCATCCCAGCGTTCTTTGGGTTTTTGAAAAAGAAGCCAAGAAATTCATTCGGGATTTTGATGAAGATGGACTGGCTTCTTTTAAGGACATAGTTTTCAAAGATATTTATCCTCTTTACGGGCAAATTGATGTAGTAGCTTCTTCCGAAGCCAGGAATAATGCTATTCAGAAAGATTTGTTGCATCAGTTAAAGCTGATAGTTGAAATAATTGATACAGCCTACGCTAAGGAGAAATTGCCCATTTATGAACAGGTGAAGTTCAGGATTGCCGATTTCAGAAAAGAGCTAAAAGAAAGCCTGAATGCTTCCAGCGAACAGAAAGTTTTCGACCTTTTACAAAAAGAGGTGAATCCCATTATGTCCCATCTTAAAAAGCAATCGGCCGAACTTAAGAAGTTGGTAAGTAATTATCAGGAAGAGCTTAACCCCGAAACCGGAATTGTTTACAACCATCGTAAAAATTATGATGAGACCGTGCAACGCATTAACAGAACCATGTCGCGGTATATAGACCGAAAACAAATTCAGGCGCAGGAAATCTATCCGCATTACTTTGAGCGCTACAAAACAGACGGGGTAGACCACAATATATATATAGGGGCTTCCATGGCACGGAATAAGCCTTTTAATAAGGTGTATTTATATAATCTAAGACTGTGGCAGTTGAGCACTATGTGTGAAATGGAAAATAGGTTCTATCAATTGCAGGAAAGCACCCCAATTAAACTGGATGCGGCTTCGCTCATTCTGGTTTACAATAACACCTTATCGATCAGGTATCGCATGGATGAGAAGAAATTTGATGTGGATGGCACTTATAATGCGCGCTATGAGATTATCAAAAAGCGTTTAGATAAGGCTTTCATTAAAGATACCGAGGAGCGCATCACTCAAAAGGGGAAAATAGCTATTATCTATTCCCAGCGAGCTGATGAAAAGGAATATTTGCGATACATAAAATATCTCCAGACCAAAAAATACCTGGGCGAAGATGTAGAGATCCTTGAGTTGGAAGATGTTCAGGGAGTTGTTGGCCTTAAAGCCTTACGTGTGAATATTCTTTACACCCTCGATAATTCTAAATCTGAAGAAACTATTACTTATGAAGATCTCATGCAGGAATTAAACCAGGTAGAAGGCGATTACAAAACTTAAAACCGAGAGGATTATACCTATCATAAAAACTAAATAGGTTAGCCTTAGTAGCATATATTTTCTATGTAAAACAATTCCCAGAGAATGTAAATCCCGCATTAAAGATTCATAGACGTAGTCCTTATCTTTAATAATTTCCTGCATACCCCAACGAAACTGCTCAAAGGGCATTTTATGGAAATTCCCGAAGAATAGTAAATTCACTTCTCTGTTTTTAACCTGATCTTTTGTGAACTCTCCACTAGTGATATTAGGTCTTGTAGATAATATCGAAAGAATGATGGAAGCCACACTAAACAACATTAAAACAAGGCTGGGGATAAGAAGATGTTTGTGCATCTCGGCATCCAGTTTAGGCAATAAATTAGCAAATGCCAGGGAGATAATAATAGCGTTTACCGAAAGCAGAATGTTTGCCTTGGTATCGGCGATATCGCTGAGTTTGATATGGTTTCTAAGCGTAACCCTGAACAAGGTTTGAATACTTCTTTCGGGGTTATCATTCTTGAATTTTGCCTTCAGGCGAGCCTTGGTTTCTTCTTTTTTTAATTTCTTCTCTTGTTTGGTCTGGGATTCAATTAGCTCAAGAAGGTTTTTTTCTTTTTCCTGTTGCCAATTGGTAAGGGCATAAGTAGTATAATACTGATGCTTTTTTGTTAGCATTTCAATATTTTCCTGAATCCATTCTGAGGCAGTAAAATGCCTTATATTTAATAATTCAAGTTCCTGTCTTAATAATTCACTGGTTTCCTGGAAATAATCTTTGGCGAAATGCGAAGAATCTGCATCCCTCATAATTTTTTCCTGTAGGCTTTTCGGTTCCGCTTCAAATCGGGTAGCACTAATATATTGAGTGACTTTTTCAATAAGCTCCGGGGTGGCATTATTCTCTTTTAAAAACCTGGTTGCAATGTCTACACTCTCTTGTTCGTGCCCCTTAAAAGTGCGGGTATAACCGGTATCATGAAGCCATGCCGCCAGCAATAGCGCCTCTTCCTCTTTAACATTAATTTCAGAATTATCAATTAATTCTTTAGTACTTTTGGCCACTCGCTGTGTGTGCTTATAATTATGGTATAAGTAGGTATTTGGTAGCTTTTCTTTAAAAAGATTTAAAACAAATTCATCTGCTTTTTCAACAAGCTTATTCATCTTCGGGTGATATTTGATTGAGCCAAATTACAAAAAATGTTCAATACCCTTTATGAAAAAAAATAACATCTTTCTTACACTGCTAAGCATTCTATTTATTTATTCCTGTGCCAGTAATGACCCCAAATATCATAAGGACGAACCTACCGAAAATTTCGGCTACCCTACCGATAAGGAAATTGAAAAATCCTTTTATTTAATAGGAGACGGAGGTTACTCGCAACCGGGAGGAAGTTCTGATGGACTTATTGCTTTCAAAACCTTTCTTGATTCTGTAAATCAAACAGGAAATTATTCACTTTTTCTGGGAGATAATATCTATCCTTCGGGTCTTCCGCCGGAAGACCATCCCGGCAGAGAGCAGGCAGAATACAGGTTGGATGCTCAATTAGATGCTATTGAAAATTACGATGGAAATGTGATCTTTCTGCCCGGTAACCACGACTGGTACGATTCCGGCATCCCGGGACTTGAACGTCAGGAAGAATACCTACTGGAAAAATTTGAAGAAAACCTGGTTTGGGCACCTAATACAGGCTGTGGCCTGGAAATTTTAGATATTAGCGACGATATCCAGATGATTGTTATCGATTCGCAGTGGTATTTGGAAGATTGGGATAAACACCCAACCATAAATGATGATTGTGCTGAAATCAAAACCCGGGAAGCGATGTTCCTGGAAATTGAAACCGAACTCAAAAAGAGTCAGAATAAAACCGTTATTGTAGCACTTCACCATCCTTTATTCACTAACGGAATTCACGGCGGACAGTATAATTTTGACCGTCATATTTACCCAACTCAGAAAAAAATCCCAATTCCTATTCTGGGTTCTTTAGCGAGTTTAATTAGAACCACCGGGGGAGTGAGTATTCAGGATGCGCAAAATGAACGATACAAATCCCTGGTAAATCGCCTGGAAACCATTACCAGTAAATCTCAGGCAAGCCGGGTGGTTTATGTTGCCGGGCACGAACATTCCCTGCAGTATATTGTTCACGATAGTATAAAACAAATTGTTTCAGGTTCAGCTTCAAAAGCTACTTATGCTACTTTAAGTAACGACGGGTTGTTCTCTTATCCAGATCAGGGCTTTGCTGTTTTCGATGTATTTGAAGACGGTTCTTCCTGGGTAAGCTTCTACGGAAATAAAAATAATAAGCCTCATTTGTTATATCAAAAAGAGGTTTTTGAATCGCCAAAGCCTTACGATCTTTCCGGTTATCCGGATAGTTTTGAAGATACTACCATTACGACCTCGGTTTATGATAAAGAAGAAACTGAAAAAAGCGGACTTCACCGAACGCTTTGGGGAGAGCATTATCGTGAGCTCTTCGGTACACCCATAGAATTAAAGATAGCCGATCTAAATACCTTGTACGGCGGACTTGAAACCATGCGTGCGGGAGGAGGAAATCAAACTATGTCGGTTAGAGTTAGGGATAGTCTTGACCGTGAATACAATATGCGGCGGGTAAAGAAAAATGCGGTACAATATATACAGGCGGTTGCTTTTAAAGACAAGCCGGTGGAGGCCGATTTTGAAAATACAGTTGCCGAAAACCTTATGAGCGATCTTTATACGGCTTCACATCCGTTTGCCTTTCTCGCGGTTCCTACCCTGGCAGATGCAATTGGAGTTCATCATACCAATCCCGAATTGATCTACCTTCCGAAACAAAAAAAGCTGGGAGACTTTAATTCTGAACATGGAAATGAAATTTATATGATTGAAGAACGTCCTGAAGAGCACTGGTTGGGCCACGAAAGTTTTGGAAGTCCAAACCACGATATCCAAAGCACCGAAGGAATGTTTGACAGGCTGCGCAGGGATGAAAAATACTCACTGGATGAAGCCGCCTACGTTAAAGCCAGGATCTTTGATATGCTTATTGGAGATTGGGACAGGCATAACGATCAATGGCGCTGGGCCGAGATTGAAGACGAAGAAGGAAATCGGGTTTTTCAGCCCATTCCAAGAGACCGCGACCAGGTATTCTCAAATTTTGACGGCGCTTTCTTCGGAACCCTTCGGGCGATTGCAGGTTTTGCCGATCAGTTTGGAAAATACGATGAGGATATTAATGACATAGAGTGGTTTAATATTGCAGCAATTGGTCTTGACCGGGCTTTGCTTCAGAATGTTGGAAAGGATACCTGGCTGGAACAGGCTGAATTTATCCAGAAAAACATTACCGATGAGGTCATTGAGGAAGCCTTTACCAAACTTCCGAAGGAAACTCAAAATGAAACCACTGAAGATATAGTTAAGAAACTAAAAGGGCGCAGAAATAACATTGTGGATATCGCGATGCGGTATTACGATCACCTGGCAAAACTCGCTATTGTGACAGGAACCGATAAGGATGATTTTATTGACGTGACCCGAATGGAAGATGGGAAGACGCGGGTGCGTGTTATGAGGAATATCCAGGGAGACCGTAAACATGTTTTAAGCGATAAAATATATAATAAGGATGAAACAGATGATATCTGGATCTATGGCCTGGATGACGATGATGAAATTTTAGTACAGGGAGAAGGAGACAGGCCAATTTACACCCGAATTATCGGAGGCCAGGACAACGATA
>DATISX010000020.1:0-3638 GCA_035468275.1 Salegentibacter sp. | reverse complement strand
AGGATAATTCCCCAAATGCCGGTCATTGCACCAACCAGTAATTGAGATATAATTATAAGTGCCGGAGGTATTTTTACCAGTTTTTTTTGAGCCATGGGATTAATTATACCACTTTCAAGTAATTGAATTACCAAGTACATTCCGGCAACAATGGCTGCCGTTGTTGGGCTTATAGAAAGCGCAATAAGTATGGCAGGAATACTCGCTACAATGGGACCAAAATTTGGAATGAAATTTAATAATCCTGCTATAAATGCTAAAGTGAGCCACATAGGCACTCCAAGGATGATCAGGCCAATACTGGTTAAAATAAATACTGCCAGCATCGCCAAAAATCTTCCTGCCAACCATTTCTTTAACCCTGTTGCAAGTTTCTCCAACACATCTTCGGCTTTATCTCTTTTCCCTGGAGGAATAAGCTGAACGATTCCAGTAAGGTATAAATTTGGAGAAGCGGTGAAAAAGATTCCAATAACGATAATGATCAGAAAATCCCCCAGGTATCCGAAAGTGCTGCTGAACAACCTGGATATAAAGCTGCTTAATTTTCCGGAATCCCGCCACTCCTCAACTTTTTCTATGCCTTCCTGCCCGGCGTTGCTATTATTTAAAAGCACTTTTACTTCTTCCATCATAGCGGGGAGTGCGTGCTCGATCTTTTCAGCTTCATTGGATATCGTGGCACCAGCTATCCAAAAAATTCCCGCAAAAATCAAAAAGGTTCCCCCTATAGAAATTGTAAGCGTTATTGCGGAATTCCATCCGGTCTTTTTTGCTAAATAGGAGCTAATTCCCCGAAAGTAACAGGCGATAAGTACACTTGCGAAAATTAAGATTAAGACATTGAAAGTGGCTTCAAAAAGGAGAAGTAAAATAACAACAAGGGCAAGAATGCTACAAACTATCCAAACTTTTTGAACAAAGGAATACTCATTCGGATTATCAGAAGTTTCGGGCATGTATATATTTAAGAGTTGTAAAATTTAAATTACTTAAAATTTGCCTCGTCTTTATGCCCTTTATGTTTTAATTAGGGATTGGATATTTTAATGCGCTTCCAGCCAGTCGTTTCCAACTCCCAGGTCAACATCCAGAGGGACCTCAAGCTTAAAGGCATTTTCCATTTCGCTTTTTATCATGACCTTGACTTCTTCCAGTTCGCTTTTGTATGCATCAAATACCAATTCATCATGTACCTGTAGCAACATTCTGGTCTTATAGTTTCCTTCCTTAAGCTTCTTGTGGATATTGATCATGGCAATCTTGATGATATCTGCAGCGCTTCCCTGTATAGGAGCATTCACAGCATTCCTTTCAGCTGCCCCGCGAACCACCTGGTTTTGTGAATTAATGTCTTTTAGATACCTGCGTCTTCCTAGGACTGTTTGCACATAGCCGTTCTCCCTGGCAAAATCAATTTGCTCATTGATGAAATTGCGCAATTGAGGATAGGTTTCATAGTAGGTGTCAATAAGTTCTTTTGATTCCCCGCGGCTCAACCCTGTTTGATTGCTCAATCCAAAGGCAGATACCCCATAAACAATTCCAAAATTCACGGTTTTGGCATTGCTTCTCTGTTCCCGTGTGACTTCGGCTAATGGTACACCGAAGACTCTCGAAGCAGTAGACGCGTGAATATCCTCCCTGTTCCTGAACGCCTCGATCATATTTTGCTCCTGACTCAAGGCTGCAATAATCCTTAATTCTATCTGAGAATAATCTGCTGCAAGCAGAATGTAGTTTTCATCCCTTGGCACAAAAGCCTTTCTCACCTGCCTGCCCCTTTCTGTTCTTATAGGGATATTTTGAAGGTTAGGATTATTCGAACTTAGCCTTCCGGTAGCTGCAACGGTTTGCATATAATCTGTGTGCACCCGTCCGGTTGTAGGTTCCACCTGGGTTGGGAGTGCATCTATATAAGTGTTCTTCAATTTTACGAGTCCGCGGTAATCCAGCACACATCTCACGATCTCATGTTCTGCTGCAAGGACAGAAAGCACATCTTCACCTGTTGAATATTGGCCGGTCTTTGTTTTCTTCGGTTTTTTAATGAGCTCGAGTTTTTCAAAAAGAATGATCCCCAACTGTTTTGGAGATCCGATATTAAATTCTTCTCCCGCAGATTTATATATGCTTTCTTCAAGCTCTTTTATATCCTTTTCAAGATCGAGGGAAAGAGACTTCAGGAATTTCTCATCCAGTCTTATTCCTTCAAGTTCCATATCTGCAAGAACTTTTACCAGCGGGATTTCTATTTCATTAAAAAGTTTTTCTGTTTTTGCTTCATTTAATTCGGGAGCAAGATGTTGTTTAAGCTGAAGAATAATATCTGCATCTTCAACAGCATATTCTGTTTGTTTTTCCAACGGAACATCCCTCATCTTTCCCTGGTGCTTTCCTTTTGTTCCGAAAAGTTCATTGAGGGTTTGGGGAGAGTAATTGAGATAAGTTTCAGCCAGGACGTCAAGGCTGTGACGCATGTCCGGATTAATGAGGTAATGAGCGATCATGGTATCAAATAATGGCCCCTTGATCTCTACATTATATTTGGCAAGCACCTTAATGTCAAACTTCAGGTTTTGCCCTATTTTTTCAATTTTTTCTGAAGCGAAGAAAGGCTTCAGCTTGTTTATTAGCTCCTGAGCTTTCTCATCATCCTCGGGAAATGGAATAAAAAATCCCTTCCCTGCTTCCCAGGAAAAAGCGATCCCAACTAATTTGGCTTCAAGAGGATTGTCGCTGGTAGTTTCGGTATCAAAACAAACAGAACTTTGCTTCATTAAATTCTGAAGAAAAAGTTCGGTTGCCATTCCCGCGGAAATACTTTGGTAAACATGTGCCGAATCACTCATTGTTCTGCGACCTGAAAAAGATTCGCTGGGTTGAGATTCTTCTCCGAAAAGTGAGAATTGTCCGGCTCCTGCTGCGGGCATTTGAGCCCTCGCGGTGGCTGTACTTGTAACCTGTGTTGGAGTGGCGGTTTCTTCGCCGGAAAATAACTTCAGAAATTGCTCCTTCAGTCTGCGGAATTCAAGCTCTTCAAATATTTCCTGAACTTTTTCAGCATCCGGCTGGGATAGCTCATAATCTTTAGCATCAAAGTGCACATCGCAATCACATTTAATAGTCGCGAGTTTTTTGGAAAGTATACCCTGCTCTCCAAATTCCTCCAGCCTTTCCCGCATTTTACCTTTGAGCTTATGTGTATTGGCAAGAAGTTCTTCCATACTTCCAAAATCCTGAATGAATTTTTTGGCAGTTTTTTCGCCAACACCCGGCAGCCCGGGGATATTATCTGATGCATCACCCATCATACCAAGAAAATCAATGACCTGTTCCGGGCGTTCAACACCAAATTTTTCTTTAACCTCAGGGATTCCGAGAATTTCAATTCCGTTACCCATCCGGGCGGGCCGGTACATAAATATATTTTCAGAAACTAGTTGTGCGAAATCCTTATCAGGAGTCACCATAAATACCTTGTAGTTTTCCTTTTCAGCCTGTTTTGCAAGAGTCCCTATAACATCATCTGCCTCACACCCGGGCAGCACGACAACGGGAATATGCATAGCCTTAAGAATTTCCTGGATATATGGAATGGCAAGCATGATAGGTTCCGGAGTGGCATCGCGGTTGGC
>DATISX010000019.1:0-5188 GCA_035468275.1 Salegentibacter sp. | reverse complement strand
ACCCTATCTACCTTATCTTTTACTTCCTTTAATTCTATATTTTCCTCAATACGTTGTTCCAGTACCAACTCGGGAAAAACCGCCGGGTTTAATCCTTTAGTCCTGGTTTTAAAAACCTGCTCGCCCTGTGCATTCAATAAGATCCAATCACATTTAGTTGAGCCACCGTCTGCTAATAAAATCATTTCTTTAGTGTGGTTTAAAAAAAAGCCTGGTGAAAACGGCTGCAGATTCTTTTAACAAATTCAGCAGTTCCAATTTTCCTTCAGGCTTTTTTCATTTGCTATTATAGGGATGCTACGTGCACCGCCAGTTTAATTATTGAGGCAGAATAACCATATTCGTTATCATACCAGGCCACTAATTTAAAGAAATTATCGTTTAGTGCAATCCCGGCTCCGGCATCAAAATTACAAGTATGTGCTTCAGAAACAAAATCCTGAGAAACCACATCTTCTTCTGTATAAGAAATCACGCCTTTGTAGTCTCCTTCGGAAGCTTTTTTAAAGGCTGCTTTTACCTGCTCGTAAGAAGCAGATTTTTCTGTACGTACGGTAAGATCTACTACTGAAACATCGGCAGTTGGAACTCTTAAGGCCATCCCGGTAAGTTTTCCGTCTAACTTGGGTATTACTTTACCTACCGCTTTAGCAGCACCTGTTGAAGCAGGAATAATATTTAGTAACGCGCTTCTACCACCTCGGAAATCCTTTTTAGAAGGACCATCTACTGTTAACTGAGTTGCTGTTGTAGCGTGAACTGTAGTCATCAATCCTTCTACTATTCCAAATTCATCATCGATCACTTTTGCAAGTGGAGCAAGACAGTTGGTTGTACAGGATGCGTTAGAAACTATATTATCTTCAGCTTTTACATCTTTATGGTTAACTCCCATTACAAACATTGGAGCATCTTTAGAAGGAGCTGAGATCACTACTTTCTTGGCACCGGCAGTAATATGCGCCTGAGCCTGTTCTTTACTGGTAAAAATTCCGGTACATTCAAGCACTACATCTACTCCTACATCCCCCCATTTAAGGTCTTCAGGGTTTCTTTCTGCAGAAACTCTTACGGTATTTCCATTTACAACAAGGTTTCCGTCTTTAACCTCAACGTCTCCTTTAAATTTTCCGTGTACCGAATCATATTTAAGCAAATATGCAAGGTGATCTACCTCAAGCAGGTCATTTATCGCTACAACTTCTACGTCTTTATTTTCGGCCGCTATTCTAAAGGCAATTCGCCCAATACGTCCAAATCCATTAATTCCAATTTTTGTACTCATAATTTTAATTTTAAATTTTTAAACTGAAGTGATGTTTGCCACCCTTCTCAACTCTTTGTCTAATACACGCTCTTCTTTTAGCGCTTTTTCCAATGAAACATGAACCACTTTTTGATGGTGAACACCAACCATTATATTGGTTTTACCATCGGTTAGGGCTTCCACTGCACCAACACCGAGTTTACTAGCCAGAACTCTATCAAAACAACTTGGAGAACCTCCGCGTTGTATGTGGCCCAGGACTGAAACCCTTATGTCGTACTCTTCATATTTCTCACCAATATGCTCGGCGAGCTCAAATATTGTTTTTCCGCTTTTCTCTCCTTCAGCGACTACGATAATGCTGGAGGTTTTTCCGGATTTTTTGCTTTTTTCCAGAGATTTCATCATTCGGTCTATGCCCCCATCTTCTTCAGGAATAAGAATTTCTTCTGCACCGGCTCCAATCCCACTGTTCAGAGCGATATCCCCGGCATCACGGCCCATAACTTCTATAAGGAAAAGTCTGTTATGAGAACTAGCTGTATCTCTTATCTTGTCTATGGCTTCAACAACGGTATTAAGCGCTGTGTCGTAACCGAGAGTATAATCTGTACCGCTAATATCGTTATCTATGGTTGCCGGTATCCCTACAACGGGAAAATCGAACTCCTGATTGAACAAAAGTCCACCGGTAAAGGTTCCATCGCCGCCAATTACAACGAGCGCGTCAACCCCAGCTTTTTTAAGATTTTCGTGTGCTTTGGCTCTCCCTTCTTTGGTTTTAAATTCCATAGAACGGGATGACTTAAGGAAAGTTCCGCCTTTATTGATTAAATTTCTTACAGATCTAGCGTCGAGCTTTTCAAAATCGCCCTCAATAAGGCCCTGATAGCCCCGGTAAATTCCTGTACAGTCAAGATTATAATAAGAACAAGCCCTTACAACGGCTCTTATTGCGGCATTCATCCCGGGAGCATCTCCTCCAGAGGTTAATACTGCTATATTATTGATTTTCTTCATCATTACCTCAAAGCTATTTCAATTGATTAATATAACCTAATTTTCGCAAAAACTAAATCGTTTTCGGTTGATAACTAATAAAAACAGCCCATTCGAATGGGCTGTTTTTAATAAATTAGGAGTTTTTCTAGTTTTTTATCAATATCTGATATTTCCAGGCTTCGAATTCAATGTCGTTATTTTCTGATAATTCCTGAGTTTCTCCAGTCATATAATTTTCAAACTCTCCGTCCAGTTTTACTGAAAATTTAATCGGAGAATCACTGAAATTAGCAAGATAAATTAACTCTTGTCCGTCTTTCTCGCGTTTGAAAGCCATTACTTTTTCCTCTTCTGAAGTTACAAGAGTTTCATAAGAAGCTGCCTCTTTGGCTCCGTTTAGAGCTACATTCTCATTTTTAAGCTTACCTAATTTTTCAAGAAGAGGCCATACTTTTCCCTTTTCTTTTGAAATTGTATCCTTTTCAAAAAACCTCAGTCTTTTATCCATATCATATTCCTGACCACTATAAATAAGTGGCATTCCCGGAAGTGCATAAGAAAAAGCGAGCATAGCTTCTGAAGCATCACCCATTCGTTCTTTTACCGTTCCATTCCAGGAATTTTCATCGTGATTTGTAACAAAGTTCATCAGGTAGTCATCATCCTGGTAGGTGGTATCGGTCTTTTGCATGTAAGCATTCCAGTCTTTTACTGTTTTCTTACCCTGAGCCATTTCATTCATGATGTGGTGACCTTCCCAGTTATATCCCATATCGAAAGCATTATGGAAAAGATCTTTTTTCTCAGATTCAGCCAACATGAACATTGGTTTATGAGAATTTAATTTCTCAACGGCCTGCTCCCAGAATTCGGTAGGAACTTCTCCGGCAACATCAGCGCGGAAACCATCAATATCATACTCTTCAACCCAGAATTCCATCTCTTTGGTCATTGCTTCCCAAAGCTCTTCATTGTCATAATTAAGATCGGCAACATCGGTCCAGCCCCAACTCTCACCGGTATCAGGGTTTAAAGGATCGATAATCTCTCCTTGATCATTTTGGGTGTAGAAATCAGGATGTTCTTCCATCCAGTGATGATCCCAACCGGTGTGGTTGGCCACCCAATCCAGAATCACATACATTCCGTTTTCGTGAGCGGTATCTACAAGATTTTTAAAATCTTCAAAGTTCCCAAATTCAGGATTCACTTCGGTATAGTCAGCAATTGCGTAATAGCTACCCAAATATTTTTTCTTTTCTTCTTCGTCTTCAATATCTTCGATAGACAGATCCTGAGTTGCTTTTCGGTTCTTCAAGGAAATAGGATAAACCGGCATCAGCCAGATTACTTTCACGCCCAATTCCTTTAACTGCGGAATATCCTTGGTGAATTCCTCAAAGGTTCCTTCAGGAGAATACTGGCGAATATTTGCTTCATAAATAACAGCAGATTCCAACGCCTCATTAGATACCGGCTCCAGACTTTCCTGCTTTTCTTCTTTTTGCTCTTCCTGCTTTGGCTCGTTCTTACAAGATACCAATAGCACCAGAAGCGCCATTATTATTGAAAATTGTTTCATATGTAGATATTTATTGATTTTTAATTGTCATATGTAATTCGCATAACTCCATCCGGTTCGTATCGCGTTTCTGATATGCTCATTTCATAATTATTAATTGTTTTTAGTTGATTTTTGTTGTTAGGAGATACACTCCTTCTTCTTTTAATTCCAGGCTGTTATTCCATTCAAAAGTTTCTTCGGAAATCAGGTTTTTAAGGTTTTTCCCATCCAGTCCTAGTTGTTCAAACCTTTTAAGATCCAAGCTGAAATTCTCCTTATTTTTATTCAGAATAATCACTACGCTTTCGTCCTCTGTTTGTCTGGCCAGCACATACACGCCATCCTGAGGTGCAAAATGTAGCGTTTTTCCCGAATGAATTGCCTCAGAGTTTTTTCGGTAGTTAAGAATTTTCTTCAGAAAATCCTGCATTTCCGTCTCTTCTTCCGTAAGTCCCTCACCCGTGAATGCATTGGTATCATGATCGTCCCAACCTCCCGGAAATTCGGTGCGGATGAGTCCGTGGTCACCGGGGTTGGCGGTATCGTCCATCAGGATCTCGGTTCCGTAATAAATTTGAGGTGTTCTTGGAAGCACCAGCATATAGGCCACGACCATTTTTGTTTTGGCTACATCCTCATCAAGTTGGGTAAAGATCCTGCTCTTATCATGATTGTCCGGAAATATCATAATATCCTCAGGCCGCTCATAGGCAAAATCGTTGGCCAAAGCTTCGTAAAGTTTGATTAGCCCACTTCCCCAGCTTTCTTCTTCCTTTAAGCCTTCTACAATTGCACCTTGCATGGCGAAATCCATCGTAGATCTAAGGTTTGATTCGTAACCATCTTTATTTTCTACACCATCCTGCCAGTACCGAATTAAAAGCGGATTATAACTCCACTCCTCTCCTACGATATTGAAATCAGGATATTCGGTCATTATTGCACCGGCCCATTCGCTCATAAATTCTTTATCGGGGTATGGATAGGTATCCTGGCGAATTCCACCAAGGCCAAGGTATTCGATCCACCAGATATTATTCTGAATAAGATATTTGGCCATAAACGGATTTTCCTGATTCAGGTCTGGCATGGTATCCACGAACCAACCTTCGGTCATTTGTTTTTTATCTACTTCAGCAGCATAAAAATCCTGGTTAGTGGTTCTTATATGGTTGGATTTGGTGACTTCCTTTCCCTGCTCAAATTCTTCCTGATAATTCAACCAGTCTTCAAAAGGCAGGTCTTCCATCCACCAGTGGCCTGAACCAATATGATTGGCCACCTGGTCCATAATAAGTTTGATTCCTCTTTCCCTTGCTTTTTCAGCTAATTCTTTATATTCTTCAAGCGTTCCA
>DATISX010000018.1:0-7716 GCA_035468275.1 Salegentibacter sp. | reverse complement strand
AAACGGTTTATGAGATCCTTAATGCAAGTGATCTTTCCTATTATTATGACCTGGAAAACAATCCGGGTATCTCTCCAGCTTCTACAGAGCGAAAATTTGATTTTCTCGATAACAAAGAAATCGTTGCAAAGCTTGTGGAATTCAATGAGAACAACACTCAGGTGGTAAACCTTTTGATTCCTTCTATGCACTGCAGTTCCTGTATCTGGGTGCTCGAAAATCTTAATAAACTTAATCCCGGTGTAAAAACCTCGCAAGTCGATTTCCCGCGGAAAAGTGTTCGCATCACCTACAATACTGAAGATGTTCCCCTAAAAGACCTGGCTTATCTTTTAAGCCGAATTGGTTACGAACCTTACATTTCGCTCAAAGATTTTGATGAAAAGAAACCTGATATAAACCGAAGCCTGATCTATAAATTAGGAGTGGCCGGCTTTGCTTTTGGCAATGTGATGTTTCTCTCCTTCCCCGAATATTTTGAAGTAAACGAATTCTGGCTGGAACGCTTTAAACACCTTTTCCGCTGGATGATGTTCGCATTTTCCCTTCCCGTGGTATTTTATTCGGGTTCGGGATATTTTATTTCAGCCTATAAAGGTCTGCGTGCCAATATGCTGAATATCGACGTGCCTATTGCATTGGGCATCGCGGTATTATTTATTAGAAGCACTGCAGAAATAGCTTTAGACCTGGGAACCGGCTTTTTTGATAGCCTGACAGGGTTGGTATTCTTCCTGCTTTTAGGCAGATTTTTTCAACAGAAAACCTATTCCTATCTCTCTTTTGAAAGGGATTATAAATCCTATTTCCCGATTGGGGTTACCCGTTTGGCTTCAGATAAATCTGAAGAACAAGTGCAGGTTTACGACATAGCACCCGGGGACAGGATTCTTATAAGAAACGGGGAATTAATTCCCATAGATGCCGTCCTAATGACGGGCGATGCGTTAATCGATTATAGTTTCGTTACCGGGGAAGCTGAAGCGGTAGAAAAATTCCAGGGGGAAACGCTTTTTGCCGGAGGCCGCCAGCAGGGTGGTTTGATTGAAATTGAGGCTATAAAAGCGATTAATCAGAGTTATCTCACAAAACTCTGGAGCAATGAGATCTTTAAAAAGAATAAGAATTCTACATTTCAAAGCCTTATAAACCAGATCAGCAAGCGGTTTACCGCAGCCGTGCTAAGTATCGCCATTCTTTCCAGTTTATTTTGGATATTCTACGATCCCTCTAAGGTTTTAAATGTTTTCACGGCCGTTCTAATTATTGCCTGCCCTTGCGCTATAGCTCTGGCTACGCCATTCACTCTGGGTAATCTCCTTCGCATCTTCGGAAGAAATAAATTCTACCTCAAAGAAGCAGGAATTATTGAACAAATGGCCCAAATCGATAGCCTGGTCTTTGATAAAACAGGAACGATCACCACCAACAAAAAAGCTGAAATCTATTACGAAGGTCTTAAGCTCACTTCAGAAGAAGAAAAGCTGCTCAGCGGTAGTTTGCGAGCTTCGGGCCATCCCCTAAGTCGGCAGTTATATGATATTCTGAATAAAAATGAAATCCTTACTCCAGATGAGTTTATAGAACACACCGGAAAAGGAATCGAAGCCAGGCATAATCAAAGCAATTTAAAGATAGGATCGGCCGAGTTTGTTCAGCAACCTCTTACCGAGACAAGACAGGCCAATAAAACCGCGGTGCATATTAGCAGTAACCAGGAATATAAGGGGCGTTTTATCTTCAGGAATTCTTATCGGGATGGTCTGGAAGAACTCTTTGAAAAACTCGGAAAGGGAAAACAGATCTTTATCCTTTCAGGGGATAATGATGGGGAGAAAGAACGCCTTGAAAAAATGCTTCCGCTGCAGACCAAGTATTTTTTCAATCAGAAACCTGAAGATAAGCTGGAATTTATAAAAAAGCTTCAGCAGCAAGGGAATAAAGTGATGATGATAGGTGACGGACTTAATGACGCAGGAGCCCTGGCTCAAAGTGATGTGGGAATATCGGTTTCAGAAAATATAAATGTTTTTTCTCCTGCTTGTGATGGGATTTTAGATGCTTCCAGATTAAAAGACCTGGATGGTTTCTTTGAAGTTTCAGAAAAAGGGATGAAGATCATTAAATGGAGTTTTGTGCTGAGCTTATGCTATAATCTTGTGGGTCTGGCATTTGCGGTGACGGGGAATTTAATGCCTGTGATCGCTGCAATCCTTATGCCCCTGAGTTCCATTAGTATAGTGGCTTTTACAAGTTTGGCAACAAACCTTGCGGGGAAAAGGCTTAAGCAATTTTAAACTCATGAAACCTGATTGAGGTCATATTTTAAATTTAAACCTGCCATTATTTTTGTGGCGCAATAACTAAACAATGAATATTATCTACCTGCTACTGGCACTAAGCGTTCTGGTAGCCATAATTTTCTTTATCGCTTTTATCTTTTCGGTAAAAAAGGGCCAGTATGACGATATGTATACACCTTCGGTCCGTATGCTGTTTGAAGACGAATTAGTAAACTCAAAATCCAAGAATAAAACCCCCAACCAAGAGAAAACTGAATAACTATGCAGACAGAACAGTTTTATTACGATAATAAGATCGTAAAGAATTTTACCATTGCCACCCTCGTATGGGGTATTGTGGGAATGAGTGTTGGCCTGCTTCTGGCCTTTATGTTTCTATTCCCTAACATTACCGATGGCATTCCCTGGCTTAGTTTTGGCCGGTTAAGACCGCTGCACACCAACGCGGTGATCTTCGCTTTTGTAGGGAACGCCATTTTTGCCGGAGTTTATTACTCCACGCAGCGACTGCTGAAAGCCAGAATGTGGAGCGATGCACTGAGTAAAGTAAACTTCTGGGGCTGGCAAGCCATAATCGTTGCCGCTGCTATTACCCTTCCGATGGGTTATACCAGTTCAAAAGAATACGCCGAACTTGAATGGCCTATCGATATCGCCATTACCATTGTATGGGTTGCTTTCGGACTTAACCTCATTATGACAATGATAAAAAGGCGACAGCGCCACCTTTATGTAGCGATCTGGTTTTACCTGGCTACTTTTGTGACCGTTGCAGTTTTGCATATCGTAAACAACCTTGAAATTCCTGTTTCAGCATTTAAAAGTTATTCTATTTTCTCCGGAGTACAAGATGCGCTGGTACAGTGGTGGTACGGGCATAATGCGGTGGCATTTTTCCTTACTACGCCTTTCCTTGGGCTTATGTACTATTTCGTACCTAAAGCGGCTAACAGACCGGTATATTCCTATAGACTTTCTATTATTCACTTCTGGTCACTGATATTTATTTATATCTGGGCAGGACCACATCACCTATTATATTCTTCCTTGCCGGATTGGGCGCAAAACCTTGGGGTAGCCTTCTCAGTAATGCTGCTTTTCCCTTCCTGGGGTGGTATGATCAACGGACTCTTAACCCTGCGAGGAGCCTGGGATAAAGTAAGAACAGATCCGGTTCTTAAATTCTTTGTTGTGGCTATTACCGGTTACGGGATGGCAACTTTTGAAGGCCCAATGCTTTCGCTTAAAAACGTAAATGCTATTGCCCACTTTAGTGACTGGATCATCGCTCACGTACACGTTGGGGCTTTGGCATGGAACGGTTTCCTAACATTTGGAATGGTTTACTGGATGGTGCCGCGACTTTTCAAAACTAAACTCTATTCCATTAAACTAGCTAATGCGCATTTCTGGATAGGTACTCTTGGTATTATTATCTATACCCTGCCAATGTATGTTGCCGGATTTGTTCAGGCATCTATGTGGAAACAATTCAACCCGGACGGAACACTTACCTACGGAAATTTCCTGGAAACAGTAAGTTCTATCATCCCGATGTATTGGATGCGCGCCATTGGAGGTAGTTTATATATCATTGGAGCTTTCATCCTGCTTTACAACATCGTGAAAACCGTAAGACAGGGAAGCGCCGTTGAAGATGAGCTTGCTGAAGCTGCACCGCTACAAAAGGTTACCAGCAAACGTGTAACCGGCGAAGGTTATCACACATGGCTGGAAAGAAGACCAATAAAACTAACCATTTATGCAACTATCGCTATCCTGATTGGTGGTATTGTACAGATTGTCCCCTCCCTGATGGTTGACGAATATGTTCCGGTGATTTCCAGCGTAAAACCATATACCCCACTGGAGCTTGAAGGCCGTGATATTTACATTCGGGAAGGCTGCGTGGGCTGCCATTCCCAGATGATCAGGCCTTTTAGAAGTGAGGTGGAACGCTATGGGGAATACTCCAAAGCGGGTGAATATGTTTATGACTATCCATTCTTATGGGGAAGTAAACGTACCGGCCCCGATCTAATGCGGGTGGGCGGTAAATACTCTGATAACTGGCATCTAAATCACATGTACGATCCACAGAGTACTTCTTCGGGCTCGATTATGCCGGCCTACCAGTGGTTGATCACCGATGAGCTTGATAAGAGTGATACCGAAGCTAAGATGAGAGCACTTAACACGCTGGGAGTGCCATATACGGAAGAAGAGATCGCAAACGCACAACAATGGATGCTGGAACAGGGAACTCAAATTGAGGAAAACCTGTATTCTGATCCAGACTTTGCCCGTACTTATGAAGCCGATAAAAAATATGCCGAAGAGAACAATACCGAATTCGTAGAAATGCGAAACCGGGAGATCGTAGCGCTTATCGCTTATTTACAACGTTTGGGAACCGATATCAAGGTAAAGGATGCCCGTGAAATTTCAGCTAAAAACGAGTAATCATGTTAAAGTTTATAAAAGGAAATCTTGAAGCTATAGATGGGGTTACGATTTACCCCATCATCTCACTGCTAATCTTCTTCATCTTTTTTGTTGCCTTATTCTGGTGGGTTTTCACCGCGAAAAAGGAACATATTAATGAAGTGAGCCAGCTACCCTTAGACCAAAACCAGGAAAATAACGAATTATGAGATCTACTTCGTCATACTTAAGAATTGCGGGATTTGTGATCCTGGCATTCATCTTAATGGAATTAAGCATAGAAACCGACGCAGACTGGGTATTTCAGCAATATCCTTTTGTTTGGGTGATTTTAGGTTTGATCCTTATTATCGCTATCGCTATTGAAGCTTCTCTCGCGGCCCTAAAAAATATGGTGCAAAATAGCCTCGATGATGAAGGACGGGCTAAGTTTTTTGAACTGGAAAGGTCTAAACACGAATACCGTACAGCATGGTTCAGGCGTATGTATGCTAAGATGCTCACCAAAAAACCTTTGGAAAAAGAAGACGAAATTATCCTGGACCATAATTACGATGGAATTCGGGAATTGGATAATGATCTTCCCGCCTGGTGGTTATATGGTTTTTACATCAGTATCATTTTCGCGTTTATTTATATGGCCCGATACCACGTTTTTAACGGACCTGATCAAACCGAGGAATATTTAACTGAAGTTGCTAAAGCGAAAGAAGAGGTGGAAGCCTATAAGAAAGAAAATCCGGATCAATTGGATGCATCAACTGTAGAAATGCTTACTGATGCTTCTGATCTTGAAGCCGGGGAAACAATTTATATGGCGAACTGTATGGCTTGTCACCGCCCCGATGGTGGAGGTTCTATTGGCCCTAACCTAACCGATGAACACTGGATCCTTGGAGGAGGAATAAGCAATATTTTCCATACAATTTCTGAAGGGGGTCGTGACGGTAAAGGTATGGTGGCCTGGAAATCCTCCCTTAGTTCCGAAGAGATCGCACAGGTTTCCAGTTACGTAATGACCCTGGAAGGCACCAACCCACCCGATGCCAAAGCACCTGAAGGCGATGTTTGGACAGAAGATTCAGAATAACTGAAAAATTGAATTTAAGACAAGAAAAAGTTGGAAGACAACGAAAGTTTTAGAGACACTATAGCCACCGCGGGCTCAAAAGGAGAGAGAAAATGGATCTATCCGAAAAAGCCCGAGGGAAAGTTTTACGACTATCGTAAATACGTTAGTTATGTGCTTCTGGTATTTCTTATTTCCGCACCATTTATAAAAGTAAACGGAAACCAGTTCCTGATGTTCAACATCCTTGAACGTCGTTTCAATCTTTTCGGATTTCCATTCTGGCCTCAGGATTTTCACATTTTTGTGATCATGATGGTGATTGGGGTGGTTTTCATCATCCTCTTTACGGTTGCCTTCGGAAGGATTTTCTGTGGATGGCTTTGCCCCCAAACCATTTTTATGGAAATGGTCTTCCGAAGAATAGAATACTGGATTGAGGGTGATCGCGGGAAGCAGATGCGGCTCAATAAACAGGAATGGAACGCTGAAAAGATCAGGAAAAAAGGAATTAAATGGTTTCTCTTTTTCATCATTTCCTTTATAATCGCTAATGTTTTTCTGGCCTATTTGATTGGAAGCGACCGTTTGCTGCAATACGTAACCGATGGTCCGATGAATCATTTAAGCACATTTTTTTCACTGCTTATTTTCACCGGAGTGTTCTATTTTGTTTTCGCCTGGTTCAGGGAACAGGTTTGTGTTATCGCCTGCCCTTACGGAAGGCTTCAGGGAGTGCTTCTGGACAACAAATCTATTATTGTTGCTTACGATCATAAACGTGGAGAAAAAGAAAATGGCCGTGCAAAATTTAAAAAAAATGAAGATCGCGAAGCCAGCGGAAAGGGAGATTGCATAGACTGTTTTCAATGCGTGCAGGTTTGCCCAACCGGAATTGACATCCGAAACGGGACTCAGCTGGAATGTATTAACTGTACCGCCTGTATTGACGCCTGCGATTCTATGATGGAAGCCGTAGATCTTCCAAAAGGTCTTATTCGATATGCCAGTGAAGAAAATATTGAGAAAAAAGCGAAATTCAGGTTTACCCCAAGGCTTAAAGGCTATACGGTAGTTCTGGGAATTTTAACCGCCGTGCTTGTCGGGATGCTGTTTGTTCGCAGCGAGGTTGAAGCCAGAATTTTACGCCTACCCGGCCAGCTTTATGAACATAAAGACGATAACGTGATCAGCAATGTGTTTACCTATAAACTGGTAAACAAGACCTCTGCCGATTATAATAATATTGAATTCAGGTTAATGTCGCATCCGGGAACGGTAAAACCGGTGCAGGACAAGGAAATCATAGTTCCGGGACAGGAACTTACGGAAGGAACATTATTCATAGAGATCAATGCCTCGGCGCTTGAAGATGAAAAAGAAAAAGTCGAAATAGGAATTTATAGCGGAGACAGACTTATTGAAACGACTAAGACCATGTTTATGGGTCCGCGGAGTTTTAATTAATGAAATAAAAATATACTTATGAGAATTAACTGGGGAACTGGAATTGTGATTGGGTTATTACTTTTTATAAGTTTTATACTCTATCTGGTTTTTAATATGCTTACCGATAAGAAATTTGATCACGATCTCGTGACTGAAGAATATTACAAGAAAGAACTCTTATTCCAACAGGAAATAGATGCGGAAACAAGGGGGAATGAACTTGTGGAAAATATTAGCGATGCTAGAATTGAAAACGGATGGCTTATCGAATTTCCTGAAAATCTCAACCTTGCTGAAATTTCAGGGAATTTAAATTTCTACCGACCTTCCAATGCGAAGCTGGATTTCGATATCCCTTTAAACCTGGAATCTCACCGTCTTGAAATCGCCGACGAAAAGCTGATTCCCGGAAGGTGGAACATTATTATTCACTGGGAATACCAGGGAGAA
>DATISX010000017.1:0-3711 GCA_035468275.1 Salegentibacter sp. | reverse complement strand
AGAGGACGAAAATTCAGGAGAATTTGATGACGACCTAGATGTTGACGATTACGATAATCTGTCTTTCGACGAAAACTGGAATTGATTGTGAAGCAATCATCCCGAACTGGTTTCGGGATCTTAACTATTTATGATTGCTTTATATATTTCTCACAATGAAAGAAAAATAAGATTTCCGTCTGCACGGAAATGACTAAGATAAAACAAGATTTCCGCTGATGTTTATCCCGCCTTTTTGGGGGACGGAAATGATGAAAATAATAGATTTCCGCCTTCGCGGAAATGACTAAAAACAGTGTACTGAATGATCAACCTTTTTAATGCTCAAATCGAATCGCTTTCTATTCACAGAGTAGGGAATAAAAGCAGAAATGAAAACCTATTTTTATCGGAATCACCATATCAGTTGAATGACGAGATCATGCCGCTTATTAAGGAATACTTCCTTAAGCCTTTCAGAGAAAAAGAGGAGAATTATTACAATTTTTCACATGAGTCTGATATAGAGTTTAACGAGCTATATAATATGGCCAATGTTATCTTCGACGATCCTTCTGGCATTCATGAGGTTTCAAAGAAGATCACTACTTTGTTATTTGAGCAGTCCTCACATCCGCACATAAAAAGTGGAGAGGTTTACGTGGTTTATTTTGAAAATATGCAGCTGGATAATGAAAAGGTTTCAGCTATCGGAATTTTTAAATCGGAGCTTAAGCACGATTTCCTTCAGTTTGAAGAAAAAGGAAGCATTCTGGATATGATCGTGCAGCAGGGAATCAATCTTAACAAGCTTGATAAAGGAGCGCTCATTTTCAATAAAAACAGGGCTGAAGGTTACAAGATCCTTTCAGTAGATTCCAATAAATACGACACCAAATACTGGCTGGAAAATTTCCTGGGAGTAGATGTGATGCGGGATGATAATTACAACACCAAGTCCTACCTGAATTTCTGTAAGAATTTCGCAAAAGACGTAGTCTTGCCTGCGGAAGACAAAAAGCAGGAAGTGATGTTTATGAACCGCAGCATGGATTATTTTGCTAAAAATGATGCTTTCGAAGAAAGCAACTTCCTCAATTCGGTGATCGATAATCCCGATCTTTTACCCGAATTCCAGAATTATAAAACAGAAAAGGCACCAAAATACAAAATTGAAGATCTCACCGATTTTCCTATTGCCAATAAGGCGGTGACCGATGCCCGGAAGAAAATCAAAAACGTTATAAACCTGGACACCAACATCCAGATCAAGATGGATTTCGTAAACGCTGAATCTGCCGATAAATTTGTAGAAAAAGGCTGGGACGAAGAAAAACAGATGTATTATTATCTGGTCTACTTCAACAAAGAAGAGAAGAGCTAAAATTAAAAAAGGGACCCTGCGGTCCCTTTTTTTTATTTAATCCTGAAGAAGTCGTCTCATATTCACATCCTCATAATTTCGCATCACAAAATCCAGCGCAGTACGTAGTATCTGTCCCATAGTATTAGCGCGCTTAAACTTCATATCATTAGTATATCTATAAAGCTCCTTCCGAAGCTGCTTTACGTTTTGCTGACTCGAAACATGATCATTTATCATACACCTTATCAGCTCTTTGTAACGAGGTCTTGTATTGATCATTCTTTTGGCCAGTAGAGAACGCTCTTCCTTTCTGTACTGTTCAATAGAAGACTCCTGTAATTTCTCCTGAACCAGTTTGACCATGGTATAGTTCTCCTTGAAAAACTGTGGTCGGTAGACTTTCAAATTCCCTTCATAACACTGCTGATCGAAATCTATCGCTCTTATCTGATATTCTACATGATCAAAATCGTGGGTAGGAATTACCACATAATTATAAGACCTCATATCACCCAGCAACCTTACGGTACAACGCTCATTAAACTTGACAAATTGTTTCGCGATTTGGGTTTGAGCACGGTTATCGCAGGTCGGCAGATGCTCCTCAATAAAAACATCTCCGGGGATTCCCGCTATATGCTCTTCAATAAGCGTGTCTTTATAAACCAGAAAATTTATTCGATGCGGGGAAAGTAAATGTTCAAATTCAAGTCCGTAGATCCTGGAAGCATCAGCTTTTTTCACATAGAAATAGGTAAAACTGTCATTCAGAATATTTCGAACCCTTACCCTGAAAGGTTTTGAATTTCCAAAGGTGCAGTAATCTATAGCATCGATATTAAGGAATTCCAGGGAATCGTCACTTCCGTCAGAATGCAGAATGGTATAAACCTGTTTCAGGCTTTCATCGATTTCCAGGCGCTCATGATCTTCATAATAACAGCGCACCCAAAAAGTGTCCTGTTCATGTTGATCGTACACCACGATAGAACCCGCAAATCTTAAAAGATCATCGTAAAAAACGGGGATTTTAGTGTTTCGGTTATGTTTAGCCAGATAACGATTAAATCTTTCATTAACAGGAAATGAAGGTTTTTTCCTGGACATTAATTTCTCTTCCATGCTGCATTCGCTTTTTTCAAAAATAAGCTATCTCATCTGAACTCTGTAACAAAAGCTTACCTTAGTAGTCATATTACAAATATTTCTTCGATTTTGGAAACAATTCTAAAAATTAGCCAGCTTACCAAGAAATTCGGTTCTCTCACCGCTGTTGATCAGCTTTCCTTTACTATTGAAAGAGGAAATGTGTATGGAATTCTAGGACCTAACGGAAGTGGAAAATCCACCACCCTGGGAATGATCCTGAACGTAGTGAATAAGACCAGCGGAAGTTTTTCCTGGTTTGAAGGTTTTGAATCTACCCATGAGGCCTTAAAAAAAGTTGGAGCTATCATAGAGCATCCTAATTTCTATCCATATATGACTGCAGTGCAGAATCTTGAACTTGTTTGCAAGATCAAAGGAGTGAACAAAGGAAAGATAGAAGAGAAATTAAAACTGGTTGGCCTTCTGGACAGAAAAGACAGCAAATTCAGGACCTTTTCCCTGGGAATGAAACAACGCCTGGCTATAGCCTCGGCCTTACTGAACGACCCTGAAATTCTAATTCTGGATGAACCCACCAATGGACTCGATCCTCAGGGAATTCATCAGATTAGGGAGATCATAAGAAAAATCGCTGCCGGCGGGACAACAATTTTACTGGCCTCTCACCTTCTGGACGAAGTTGAAAAAGTTTGTACCCACGTAGTTATAATAAGAAAAGGGAAAAAATTATACAGCGGACCCGTAGATGGAATTAATGCCAGCCATGGTTTCTTTGAATTGAAAGCTCAAAATAAAGATTTACTTATTCAGATACTGGAAGGACATCCTCACATCGCTAAGGTTTCAGAAAAAGATGGCCTGGTTACCGCTATTCTTGCTGATCCCATGGAACCCGAAACAATTAACGAGTATATTTTCGAGAAAGGTCTTTCTCTTTCCTACCTCGTGAAACGTCGCCAAAGCCTGGAGGAACAGTTTCTTGAATTAACCAAACAATCTAATTCTGCTTAAATGTTACGATTATTAAACATAGAATTTCATAAATTAAGATATAGCCGGTCAGCAAAAATCCTGGTACTCACCTATTTTATCCTGCTTAGCTTTATCGCACTTATCGCTTCTATAGAATTCAATATTGGAAATCTTGAATTCAGAGTGGCAGATCAGGGCATCTTCAATTTTCCGTTCATCTGGCATTTTAACACCTATATCGCTGCTTTTCTGAAATTATTCCTGGCGATCGTTATTGTTTCAAT
>DATISX010000016.1:0-2158 GCA_035468275.1 Salegentibacter sp. | reverse complement strand
GGAATCTGGTTTTCCTTCTTTCCCCAGTATTTCACCAAAGCAATGTTGCTTGGCGACTTCCAGGTAACCTTCCCGGATGGCACCGACCTCTGAAATTTTCCCGGAATAAAATCCTGTTCACGCATCGTAAAAAATTTTAGCAAAGATAGTTTTTAACCTGTAATTGTCCATATGCATTACTTGTGTCCTGGGAGTTCAATAATTCAATTTAATTCCTATTTTAGTAGAACCTAACAAACTCGAAGATGACAAGGAAACTTCTCATACGCAGTTCTATTGCAATTGGCATTTGTTTGCTCTTCGGTTTTGTGGGCGCGGTTGCCACTCAAACCGCTTTGAATGGTTGGTATACCGCTCTGGATAAGTCCTGGTTTGACCCGCCGGAATGGATCTTTGGACCTGTTTGGATGTTGATGTACGTTCTTATGGGTATTGCCGCGGGGATCGTTTGGAGCAAAGGTTTTTATCATAAATGGGTGAAAACGGCCCTGTATCATTTCGGATTTCAACTTCTTTTTAATGGCTTTTGGTCTCTGCTGTTTTTCGGACTACACAAACCGTTTTGGGCATTACTTACTGTCATTACCCTGTTCATCCTGGTACTTCTTACAATAAGATGGTTCAAAATCGTAAATAATTTCGCCGCATATCTCCTTGTACCCTATGCTGCATGGGTGCTTATGGCGCTTGTTTTAAATTTTGAGGTTTGGTATCTTAATTAGGGCTCATCGCTTTTGCGGCAAGAAATCCGCCGGTCCAGGCATTTTGAAAATTAAACCCACCGGTTATCGCATCTATATTTAAAACTTCTCCGGCCAAAAAGAGATTTTTATGCAGCTTGCTTTCAAAGGTTTTAAAATCCACCTGCTTAAGATCTACTCCTCCGGCTGTTACAAATTCTTCCTTAAAAGTGCTTTTTCCATCCACTTGAAATTCAGCTTCACAAAGTTGACTGCTTAATGCATCCAACTGACTTTTATTCAGTTCAGCCCAGGTAGCCTCTGAATTTATTCCAGCGGCATTCACCAGACTTTGCCATAAGCGTTTTGGAAGACCGAACCTGGAATATTTTATCACCTGTTTCTTTGCTTCCTTTAATTTAAGTTCCTTTAATTCTTCAATAATTTCCTCGGAATTCATCTCCGGCAACCAGTTCACTTTTATCTGAAACCTATAATTCTCAGCATAAAGTTCCCTGGCACCCCAGGCCGATAATTTTAGAATAGCCGGTCCGCTCATTCCCCAATGCGTGATAAGCAAAGGGCCTTTGCTTTCTAATTTTGTTTCTTTTGAATTAAATTTCACCTGCACAGAAGCTTCCGTGGCGATTCCAGCCAGACCTTTTATCCTTTCATCTTTAATATTAAATGTAAAAAGCGAGGGTACTGCCGGCACGATGGTATGTCCCAGCTTTGCGAGAAGTTTCCACACCTTAGGATTACTCCCTGTAGCCAGCATAATTTTTTCTGCTGAAAAATCTCCCTTGTTGGTATTGACCACCCAGTTTTCTTCTATTTTCTGAAGATCCTGAACTGAATGATTTTTTAGCACATTTATCTTTAATCTTTCAATTTCACTTAAAAAACAATTGATTATACTTTCAGAAGAATCTGAAACCGGGAAGATTCGACCATCCTCTTCGATCTTTAGTTCGACTCCTCTTTGCTCAAACCACTCCATCGTATCGCCGGTCATGAAACTATGAAACGGGCCTAGCAATTCCTTTTCCCCTCGAGGATAATTTTGGCTGAGTTCCTTAGGCACAAATTCGGCGTGAGTCACATTACATCGTCCTCCGCCAGAAATCCTCACTTTGGAAAGCACTTCCTTCCCCCGTTCCAGAATTGCGATTTTCAAGCCATGATTCATTTCAGCAACATTTATGGCGGTGAAGAATCCCGCGGCGCCACCGCCTATAATAATGATGTCGAAATGCTGCATTGATTTATTTTGATGATTTGGTGAATTCTATTTATTTTATCGAACTTTCTATAACTATGCCGCTCCTATGGAGCTTGGATTCATAAAAGCCTATCAGGAAAATCTGAGATGATTCCATCTACTCCAAAATCCTTCATTCGATTTATATCATCTGGTTCATTAACCGTCCAGACATTCACTTTAAATCCCGCATGATGGGAATCCTGAACATTGTCTC
>DATISX010000015.1:0-7578 GCA_035468275.1 Salegentibacter sp. | reverse complement strand
GATATGATAAGTATTATAGACGAGAATTTGCAGTATTCTTATGTTAGTCCGAGTGTAAAGAATATTCTTGAGGTAAATCCGGAAAAAATGGAAGGCAGGCATGTTTTTGATTTTATTCATCCGGAAGATGAAAATAGGATTAAGAAATATCTCAAATTCCTAGGGAATAAAAAGACCGTACAATTGCCATCGTATCGCTATAAAGACGGTAAAGGCGAATATCGCTGGTTGGAAACTATAATGAGTGATTTAAGGGACGACCCTGCAGTAGGGGGTCTTGTGGCCAATTCCCGGGATATTACAGAGTTCATCCTTCAGGAGAAAAAACTGAGAGAAAGCCTGGAGCGCTATGATATTGTAGCCAAAGCCACCAGTGATCTTATTCTCGATTATAATATTGAAACAGATGAGTTAACTTTCAATGAAGCCATTTATAAGATATTTGGATATCAGCCGCAAGATATTGTACACATTGGCGCCTGGTGGGATTCAAAAATTCATCCTGAAGATTTTGCCAGAATCAAGGCTCAGGAAAAAGAAATGGTTGAAAAAAGGCGAAAACTTATCCATACCGAATACCGGCTGGCTTGTGCCGATGGTAGTTACAAATATGTCTTAGACCGAAGTTATCTTATCACCAATAAAAAGGGAGAACCCAAGCGTATTATTGGTTCAATTCAGGATATCACTCCCAGGTTTAACTATATCAAGGCGATTGAAGAGAGTAATGAACGTCTTCGGGAAATCGCCTGGACGCAGTCTCATGTGGTAAGAGCACCATTGGCACGCATCATGGGACTCATTGATTTGTTGAAAAATCACAAAGAAAATGTCGAAAATATTACCGAAATTCTGGATAATATCTTAATTTCATCAAAAGAACTAGATAAAGTGATCCGAAAGATTGCGAATAAAACTGAAATATAGCCCCAAGCTATCAATCGTGCTCCTATGAATTTAAAAGTACTTATTGTTGACGACGATGAGGTAGTCGTTTTTATTCAAAAAAAATTAATGGCCAACAACGAAATTTCAGATAATCCTCTGGTTTTTAAAAGGGCGCAGCCGGCTCTTGATTTTATAGCTTCTGAAGAAGACCATAAAGAATTTCTGATCCTGCTGGATATAAATATGCCGGGAATGAACGGATGGGAGTTTTTAGATGAATTAAGTAAAAAGGCAGATAAAGACAGGTATCACGTAATTATGGTAACCTCTTCGGTAGAACAAAAAGACAAAGAGAGAGCTGCCCGCTACAGCATGGTTAGGGAATTTTTAGAAAAGCCTGTTACCAACGAAAGTTGCCGTAAGATCAAGGATATTCCTGAAATAAGCCATTTCTTCGAGAAAGTTTAAGCTTCCTTTTCTAAAGGCTCGGCGTCATCTATCTTTTCCTGGGCCCATTCCTTTTCATCTTGTTCGGCTTCGGGTTCTTTCTGCAAGATCGCTGCCCTGGGCTCATAATTAAGCTTGATGTACATCGGAAAATGATCGGAACCAATATGACGCTCCCTGGCGATTTCCACTAGGGTAAAATCATTGGTATGGAAAACGTGATCCAGGGGCCAGCGCAGCAGCCAGTAATCGGCGTGGAAAGTATTAAAAAAACCCCGTCCAATCCGCGGATCCATTAAACCACTCATCTTCTGAAATAATCTTGTGGTACGGGACCAGGCTACATCATTCAAATCTCCAATTACCAGAACACCTTCCTCACTGGTCTTTATATCTCTACCCAGCATAAGTAGTTCCGCATCCCGGTTGGTGGAGGTTTTGCTTTCTGTAGGGCTAGGTGGTTTGGGATGGAGGCAATGCAGGTGAATACGGGATTTATTATCTAATCTGAAATATGTATGAATTGATGGAATGTCGTCCTGCACCAGGTACTTCACTTCAGTATCTTCCAGTTTTATTTTAGAATACAAATGCATTCCGTAGAGATTATCCTGGGGAACCTTCTCGACATATTTATAATCGGCCTCCAGTTCTTCCAGTGCTTTTTCCCACTTCTTGTCAGATTCCAGGGTTAGGAATATATCGGGATTTTTATCTTTCACCAAATCGATGAATTTTTGGTAAGACCGGTTTTCAGTCAGGACATTGCTCACCAAAATGGAAATCAAACAATCGGTATCATTTCCTTCATATTTAAGTACCTGTTTTTTGGCTAAATAGGTGTACGGGTAAATTTGTTTGAACTGATAGCCCAAACTTATAATGAGAGCGGCGACAGCCAGGAAATGCCAGGTTTCAGAAAAATCATAGTATAGCACGGAAGCCAGGAGCACAATCCCCACCAGAAAGCAGATTTGTATCCGGGGAAAATCGAAGCCTCTTATCCACCACTGGTCAAAACGAGTGGCAGATGCCAGACTGGGAAGTAGCATTAAAACGGTAAAAAACAGAATAATGATTTCAGCAATCTTCATTTATTAAAATGTATATGATAGCGCCAGGCTCCCGTCTTTCCAAATATTGGTTTCATAGGGTGGGTTGTTTTCCTGACAAATAGTTGAAAAACAACAACTATCATAAGAAAGCATCCTAGGCCATTTATAGGAACTAAGTATTAATTCAAATCTCCTAACTATGTTCTTAAATTTAAAGGATTTAAGAAAACAATAACAATAAACCAGGAGCATTACTGAGAATAGTTTAAACCTTGTTGGGTATTAACAAAAGTTTAATTGATGTTAATCATACTGTCTTTCCTAATCTCTTTAAAATGAAGTAATTTTAGGCTATGAAGCAGAGAGAAAAAATGCAGGGAAGAGGTTTTGTTTTCAAAAAGTTTGAGGAGGAAAGTAAAAGTCCGTTTGAAAATCTTTTTGAAATATTCAAGGAGCTGATAACTCATACTTCTGGGGATTTCGAAGAAGCCCTGGATTGGCTGAAGCAACTGGATAAGGAATATAAACTCACCACTGAAGATTACACCCTAGATGATTTTGTAGAAGATCTTAAAAAGAAAGGTTATATCAGGGAAGAAGCTGAAGATGGGGGCGGAATGGCCATTACCGCGAAGACGGAGCGAGCCATCAGGAAACAGGCCCTGGACCAGATTTTCGGAAAGCTTAAAAAAAGCACTTCCGGGAATCACCGAACTAACCATACCGGGACAGGCGATGAACATACCGGCGATTTTAGGGAATATCAGTATGGGGATTCTCTTGACCGCATTTCTATGACTGAAAGTTTGCGAAATGCCCAGATCAACCACGGGATAGGAAATTTCAATATGACCGAAGAAGATCTGGTGGTGGAAGAAACTCATTTTAAATCTCAAATGAGCACGGTTTTGATGATCGATATCAGTCATAGTATGATCCTCTATGGCGAAGATCGTATAACACCCGCCAAGAAGGTTGCCATGGCTTTGGCCGAGCTTATTACTACGCGCTATCCCAAAGATACCCTGGATATTATTGTCTTCGGAAATGATGCCTGGCAGGTTTCAATTGCCGATCTTCCTTATTTAAAAGTAGGCCCTTACCATACCAATACCGTTGCCGGTTTACAATTGGCAATGGATTTACTTCGAAGAAAACGCAATACCAATAAACAGATCTTTATGATCACCGATGGTAAACCGAGTTGTATTCGGGAAAAGGATGGCACTTATTATAAGAATCCTATGGGGCTTGATCCTTTTATAATAGATAAATGTTACAATATGGCGCAACAAGCCCGGAAATTAAAGATTCCCATCACTACATTTATGATAGCCCAGGATCCTTATCTGATGCAGTTTGTAAGAGAGTTCACCTATGCAAATCAGGGAAAAGCATTTTACACCGGAATTAAAGGATTAGGGGAAATGATCTTTGAAGATTATGAAACGAATAGGAAAAAGAGGATTAGGGGGTGAGGCAGTCAAACTCCCCTTGTTTTGGTTTAGCAACCAAAACTTCCCCTCTTTGTCTAAAGGGGAGCCTTTAAAAATAAAAAATTGAATTGCGACTGCCGAGGAGAAAGATTTGAAAAGAAGTGAATATTGGGAGGTTTGAGGCTTTAAAATTGAACGTATTGAAAACAAAGTATTAGTTGAAAAACCAAAACTTCCCCTCTTTGTCTAAAGAGAGGAGCTTTTTTGAAAAAAAATAGTTGGTCAACTTTTTCTAAAGAGGGGAATTTTTAAAAATAAAATACTTGACAAGAAAACAGCTTCATACACGAAAGGAATTAAAGGAATATCGAAGGGTTCTTAGAACAAAAATGACGCCTGCTGAAGCTTTCCTATGGACCTGTTTGAAGGCAAGGAAGCTGGAAGGGAAAAGGTTTACCAGACAGCATAGTATTGGAAATTATATTGTGGATTTCTATTGTGCTTCAGACAAATTAATTATTGAGTTGGATGGAGAAGTACATTTTAATAGTACCGCCGGGAAAAGGATTTAAAACGTACAGAATATCTATAAGCATTAGGCTTTAAAGTTATACGTTTTGAAAACAAAATGGTATTTGATGCACTAGCTTCGGTATTATTGGAAATTAAAGATAATTTTAAAACTAAATAAAGCTTCTCCCTTTAAAAAAGAGTAGGGGTAGAATTTTGACAGAAATTCCGTTTTAGGGTTTATCAGGGGGAGATTAAAAAATAAGAGTGAAAAATAATAAAAATGAAAAGAGAAAATATAAGCACGCTAGGTGATCTGAAGGAATCCGGATATAAAAGCAAGAGTATTAAGGAAGAACTCAGGCAAAATCTTCGGGAGAAAATTAGAAAAGGAGAGCCCGCTTTTGAAGGTATTTTCGGTTATGAATACACGGTAATCCCGGAATTGGAGCGTGCCATTCTTTCTAAGCACAACATCAATCTTTTAGGCTTACGTGGACAGGCAAAGACCCGACTTGCCAGGTTGATGGTGAAATTACTGGATGAATGGATGCCAATAGTAGAAGGTTCAGAAATAAACGACGATCCTTTAAATCCGATTTCCAGGTACGCAAAAGAACTTATCAGGGAAAAGGGTAATGAAACCCCGGTTTCCTGGGTGCATAGAGATGAACGATTCTTTGAAAAACTGGCCACTCCGGATGTTACCGTTGCCGATCTAATTGGGGATGTAGATCCCATCAAAGCAGCCAACCTGAAGCTTAGTTATGCCGATGACCGGGTAATTCATTTCGGGATGATCCCGCGGGCTAATCGAAGTATTTTTGTGATCAACGAATTGCCTGATCTACAGGCGAGAATTCAGGTAGCCCTATTCAATATTTTACAGGAAGGAGATATTCAAATTCGCGGTTTCAAACTACGACTCCCACTGGATATGCAATTTGTTTTCACTGCAAATCCCGAAGATTATACCAACCGGGGAAGTATAGTTACCCCTTTAAAAGACAGGATAGGTTCTCAGATACTAACTCACTATCCTGAATCTATTGAAGTAGCCAAAGCCATTACAAAACAGGAAGCCAATCTGGATAAAGATCAGGAAAAAATGGTTTACGTGCCGGAACTTGCAAAAGATCTTCTGGAGCAAATAAGTTTTGAGGCCCGGGAAAGCGAATTCATAGACGAAAAAAGCGGGATTAGTGCCAGGATGAGCATTACGGGATATGAAAATCTACTGAGTACGGCAGAGCGCCGAAGCCTGAAAATTGGAGAAGATAAGACCAGCCTGCGTTTTAGCGATTTCATGGGAGTAATTCCCAGCATAACCGGTAAGGTGGAACTGGTTTATGAAGGCGAGCAGGAAGGTGCAACAGCGGTTGCTTTACAATTAATAGGCGATGCCGTAAAAAGTTTGTTCCCAGAATATTTCCCGAAAATTGAAAAACTTCAGAAACCCGATGAAAAGAGTCCGTATGATGACTTAGTAGAATGGTTCTTTGATCAAAGTGGTTTTGAACTTCCCGATGAGATTTCGGATAAGGAGTATAGAGAAAAATTGGATTCAGTGAGCGCGCTTGAATCTCTTATAAAGAAATATCAGCCCGATATCCCGGAAGAAGACAAATATTTTCTGAAAGAATTTTTGCTTTGGGGTCTGGTAGAATATAAAAAGCTGAGTAAACACCGCTTTAGTAAGGGTATTCAGTTTAAAGATCTGTACGGTTCCTATATAAGCGGATTTTAATAAGATAATAACCAGGGACTTTAATTTGATTATGATAATTGAACCCCTTTTATAATATGGATATTTCAGAATAAATCCTTTATTTTGAAATATCCATATTTCTTCCTGCAAAATTTTCTATTTGTTTTTATTTCAGGCCAAAACCTGTACATTTATCACCGTATTAAAGAAATAGATGCCAAAAAGTAATCTTTATAACAGCCGTTTTTCCTTTATCCCAATGGGGGCTTTTATTACTATGATTACAGGTATTACCCCGTTTGGGGTCTTTAATATATAATTTCCGCCACACGTACATTCGTACATTTTCTTAAAACTTATCTCTAAATTTAAAATTTCAACAATGAATGTCCTGAAATTCGGGGGATCCTCCCTGGCATCACCGGAATGTATAAAACTGGTCGCCGAAACTGTAGAAAAGCATCTTAAAAAAGATTCCACTTTGGCTGTTTTTTCAGCTTTTGGAGGCGTAACCAACGATTTACTCGAGATGGCAGAACTGGCTGCTAAAGAAGATTCCGCTTATAAAAAAATCCTTGAGAAAAATGAAAAACGCCACCTTGATGCCGTAAGAGAACTCATTCCTGTAAACGAACAAAGCGCTGTTTTAAGTAAAGTAAAAACCGAGTTTAATCGGCTTGAAACTTTATATGAGGGTGTATATTTACTTAACGAGCTCTCCAATAAGACTAAACACGTGGTTTCTGGTTTTGGGGAAATTCTATCCTCCCTTATTATTAATGCTTATTTCAAAAGTAAAGGGATCAACACCAATTTTGTGGATTCCCGGGAGCTGATTGTTTGCCGTAATAACAACGAAAAGGTGCAGGTGAATTATGCCAAAACCTACAAAAATATTCAGAACTATTTCTCCGGAAAACCTAAAGGTTTATTCGTTGCTCCGGGATTTGTAGCGAAGAACGATGAAGGTGTGCCCAGCACCCTTGGTCGTGGCGGCTCTGATTTTACCGCAGCGATTTTTTCCGCAGCATTAAAAACCAAAAAGGTGATTATCTATACCGATGTGAACGGAATGTATACGGCCAATCCTATGATCGTGCCCCAGGCCTATTCCCTTGATAAAATATCTTATGAAGAGGCCATGGAACTTTCGCATTTTGGGGCTAAAGTGCTGTATCCGCCTACGCTTCAGCCTTTACTGGAACAGCAGATTGAAATTCATATAAAAAACACTTTTAAACCTGAGGATCCCGGTACCATTGTGTCTAAATCCACAAAGGAAAACTTCCGATGGGTGACGGGAATCACCCATATAGATTCCATAAAGCTTCTCAATATAGAAGGAAGCGGAATGGTAGGTATCCCGGGATTCTCAAAGCGTTTCTTCGAGGTGCTTTTTCAGGAGAATATAAACGTGGTGTTGATCACCCAGGCTTCTTCAGAACACAGTATTTGTGTAGCCGTTAAGGATGATGAAGCCAAAGCCGCAAAGGAAGCTTTAGACGAGGCTTTTGAGGTTGAAATTCAGAATAAA
>DATISX010000014.1:0-9900 GCA_035468275.1 Salegentibacter sp. | reverse complement strand
GGGCCGTCTGTTTCCAGGACTATTTCCTCTAAAGGAATCTCATTCAGGAACTTATCAATTTTTCCATTTTCAAAAGTTACTACTCCCCCAATTCCGAGTTTCATATTATAGGATAAAGCCTGTTGAGCCTGCTCATAAGTTCCCGTAAAACAATGAAAAATCCCAAAGAGATCATCGCTTTTTTCACTTTCCAAAACTTCAAAAATCTCATCAAAAGCCTCGCGACAATGAATCACTATTGGTAATTTATATTTTTTAGCCAACTGAATTTGAAATCTGAAAGCTTTCTGCTGAATTCCCAGGGTAGTTTTATCCCAGTAAAGATCAATTCCGGTTTCCCCAACGGCTACAAAATTTCTTTCTGAAAATTGTGTTTCCAGTTTTTTTAGTTCTTCTTGAAAATCAGCTTTCACATGAGTTGGATGCAAACCTGCCATCAAGAACACATTCTCCGGAAAATTTTTCTCCAGCTCATACATTGCAGGAACATAGGTTGAATCTATCGCAGGAATAAAGAATCGCTCAATATCGTTCTCAATAGCTTCTTCTATAAGCTCCTTTTGATCTTCCTGAAAATCTTCGCTATATAGATGAATATGGGTATCGGTTAAAATCATAATTGCAAAAATAATTTATTTTGAAGACCTATCTTTGTGAAAAAACAAGGAATGTCATTAAAGAAATTGCTAAAAGAAAAAGGTTATAAGCGCATTAAACTTAAAGCCACCAAAACCAATCACCTTGAACTGGTTGCAAAAATAAACAATATAGAAGGAAATTTCATCCTGGATACCGGTGCTTCAAGTACCTGTGTAGGGATGGACGCGGTGGAACATTTTCAGCTTCTTGCAGAGGATAGCGATATAAAAGCGGCTGGAGCCGGGGCTACAAATATGCTTACGCAAATCGCTCTAAAGAATCGAATTGAGATAAAGGGCTGGAAAAAGAAAAAGGTAGACCTGGTGCTATTTGACCTGCGTCATGTTAATGAAGCCCTTGTTAACCACAACGCAGAAAAGGTCCAGGGAATAATTGGCGCCGACCTATTAAATAGAGGCAAGGCAGTTATAGACTACAAAAACAAATCGCTGTACTTAAAGTAAAAAAGGAAATTAGGGGAATTTTCCCCTTGTTCTAAAGCATCTTTAAAACTAGTTTTGAGGAACTAATGTTAGAAGATGTTGATTTTGTTCAGAAGTAAAACCCTTATTACCGTATTTTTAGTGGTCCTGGTTATTGCAATCATTGGGGTTTTATTCTTAAATATCGCATCGCTTGTCTTTTATTAATTGTTAATGTGAATTAAAAAAGGAGGCTCTTTCGGGCCTCCTTTTTATTTATAGTTTCTAATAAGCTTTTTAAAGTTCCAAAGCTCGTTTAACATCATTACCCATTAATAGTTCTTCGGGATTTTCCAGGGCTTCCTTAATAGCTACCAAAAATCCTACAGATTCTTTCCCGTCTATAATCCTGTGATCATAAGATAATGCCACGTACATAATAGGTCTGATTTCCACATGACCATCTATAGCAACCGGACGCTCTACAATATTGTGCATTCCAAGAATAGCACTTTGAGGCGGGTTAATGATAGGAGTGGAAAGCATAGAACCAAATACCCCACCATTGGTAATGGTAAATGTTCCTCCGGTCATCTCATCTACGGTGATTTCTCCGTCTCTTGCACGGGTAGCCAGGCGTTTCACCTCTGCTTCTACCCCTCTGAAACTAAGATTTTCAGCATTTCTGATTACGGGAACCATTAATCCTTTTGGACCCGATACCGCAATACTAATATCTTTAAAATCATGGTTAATCTGATAATCTCCGTCTATCATAGAGTTAACATCAGGAAATAGATCCAAAGCTCTAACAACGGCAAGAGTAAAGAAGGACATAAATCCAAGGCCAACACTATGTCTGTCCTTAAATTCCTCTTTGTATTTTTTACGCAATGCAAATATTGGAGACATATCTACCTCGTTAAAAGTAGTTAGCATCGCGGTTTCATTCTTAACTGAAACGAGTCGTTCCGCAACCTTACGCCTAAGCATTGACATTTTCTTACGTGACTCTCCTCTTTTACCGGGGCCGGGAGTTCCCATTGAAGCTTTAGCCTGTACAGCATCTTCTTTTGTTATACGCCCGTCTTTGCCGCTTCCTTTTATAGATTTAGCCTCGATTCCTTTTTCATCAAGAATTTTCTTTGCAGCTGGAGAAGGACTTCCCGTCGCGTAGCTTTCTTTTTCTGATTCTTTAGGTTCTTCTATCTTCTCCTCTTTCTTTGGCTTCTCCTTTACGGGTTCTTCTTCTTTCTTTTCTTCCTTCTTTTCTTCAGTTTTTTCTTTACCGCCACCGGGTTTTGGAGCATCGGTGTCAATAAGACAAACTACCTCACCTACCGCTACGGCATCCCCTTCTTCAGCTTTCAGGGTGATAATTCCGCTGGCTTCCGCTGGAAGTTCCAGGGTAGCTTTGTCGCTATCAACCTCGGCAATTGCCTGATCTTTTTCAACGTAATCTCCGTCTTCAACAAGCCATTGGGCTATTTCGACTTCGGTTATAGATTCTCCCGGAGAAGGAACTTTCATTTCTAAGGCCATGTTCTTAATTTTTATTTTGTGATCTCTGCCAGGCAGAAATATTTTTTGAATTTACTTCTTATTATTTATTCTTCTAAATTTTTATCAAATACGCAGGCGATAACTTTTTCGTGACGTTTTTTAAACCTCACCGAACTACCGGCTGCGGGGGAACCATAAAACTTCCTGCTGCAAACCCTGAAGTTCTTCGCTTCAGCAAAATGCAACAACAAGTGACCATATGCCCCCATGTTTCTTGGCTCTTCCTGGGCCCAAACAACGTCATCGGCATTTTTGTATTTTTTCAAAGCTTCTCTCATCTCTGAACCCGGCAACGGGAATAGTTGTTCCAGTCTTACCAGGGCCACATCATCGCGCTTATTTTCTTCCCTGAATTCTAATAAGTCATAATAGAATTTACCGGTACAGAAAACAAGGGTTTTGATCTTATCTACCTTGGCATTTTCATCATCAAGGAATGGTTGGAAACTACCATTGGCAAATTCTTCCTTGGTCGAAACAACTTTTGGATGCCTCAGCAAACTTTTTGGAGTAAAAATAATAAGTGGCTTTCTGAATTCAGCCTTCATTTGTCTTCTCAGGATATGAAACATGTTGGCCGGAGTAGTCACATCTGCAACATACATATTATCCACGGCACATAGCTGAAGAAAACGCTCCATTCTTCCAGACGAGTGTTCTGCTCCCTGTCCTTCATATCCATGAGGCAGGAGCATTACCAATCCGTTCTGCAATTTCCATTTATCTTCTGCTGCCGAAATGTACTGATCGATCATGATCTGGGCGCCATTCACAAAATCACCAAATTGCGCTTCCCAAATGGTAAGCGTTCTTGGGCTCGTCATGGCATAACCATAATCAAAACCTAAAACCCCATATTCAGATAAAAGAGAATTAAAGATAAATATATCTCCATCTCTATCGGGAATATTATTATGAAGTATAATTTCTTCTTCGCTATCTTCAACTTTTAATACGGCGTGACGGTGAGAAAAGGTTCCTCTTTCGCTATCCTGGCCGCTCAGTCGAATGTTATATCCTTCGGTCATTAGAGTACCATAAGCCAGATGCTCTGCCATAGACCAATCAAGCTTATTATCTTCGAAATACATTTTCCTCCTACCCTCTATAATCTTGTTGATCTTTCGAAGGAATTTTTTATCCCCAGGCAATTTCGAAATAGTTTCTGCTACCTCATCCAGCTTCTTTATATCCACACTGGTATCGATGGATCCCATCATACCCTCCAGCCGCACTGATTCAAAGCCTTCCCACTCCTCATACATAAATGGTGTAACCCTGGTGGTTTGTTCTTTTCTGGAATCTTCCAGATTCTCGTCAAGTTTAGCTTTATATTCCTCTTCCAGTTTCCCTACATAATCTTCATCAATAACCCCTTCCTTTTTAAGTTTTTCCGCATAAATATCCCTGGGGTTACTGTGCTTTGCAATTGCCTTATAAAGTTTAGGTTGGGTAAATCTGGGTTCATCTCCTTCATTATGGCCATATTTTCTATATCCTAACAAATCGATAAATACATCACGGCCAAATTTCATCCTGAATTCCAGTGCAAATAAAATAGAGTGCACCACTGCTTCAACATCATCAGCATTTACGTGAAGTACGGGGGAAAGGGTCACCTTCGCAACATCTGTACAATAAGTAGAAGAGCGACCGTCTAAATAATTGGTGGTAAAACCAATCTGGTTATTAACAACTATATGAATGGTTCCACCGGTTCTATAACCGTCCAATTGGGCCATTTGCACCACTTCATAAACCACTCCCTGAGCCGCAATAGCAGCATCCCCATGAACCAGGATAGGAAGCACCTTACTGGTATCTCCTTCGTAGCGTCGATCTTGTTTTGCCCGGGTAATACCCCCTACTACGGGACCTACAGTCTCCAGGTGAGAAGGGTTAGGGGCAATATTTATATTTATTCCTTTTCCTTTATTTGTAATATGACCTGAAGACCATCCGAGGTGATATTTCACATCCCCATCAAAAATATCCTGTTCATAATCCTTTCCGTCAAATTCGCTAAAAATATCTTTTGCACTTTTTCCGAAGATATTAGTAAGCGTATTTAATCTTCCGCGGTGGGCCATTCCCATCACGAACTCCTTAACTCCTATCTCAGCCGCCTTTTCAATTAGTGAATCCAGTGCCGGAATCAGACTCTCACCCCCTTCCAGGGAAAATCGCTTTTGGCCAACATACTTGGTATGGAGAAAAGATTCAAAGGACACCGCTTCATTTAACTTTTCGAGAATTTGCTTTTTCTCTTCCGAACTAAATGAAGGATGATTTTCGTTTACATTGAGTTTTGCCTGAATCCAGGAGATTTCTTCAGGTTTTCGAATATACATATACTCGATCCCGATAGAATCACAATAAACATTCTCAAGGTGAACGATTATTTCTTTTAAGGTTTTAGGGCCTATTCCCAGAACATCTCCCGCGTTAAAAACCGTATCCAAATCTTCCTTGGAAAGATCGAAATTTTCAATATCAAGGGTAGGCGAATATTTTCGACGTTCCCTAACCGGGTTTGTTTTTGTAAACAAATGACCACGGGTGCGGTACCCATCGATAAGTCTGATTACCCTGAATTCTTTGATTACGTTATCGGGAATTTTCCCTTCTTCAAATTGTACCGGTGCAGCTTCCAGAGTATCGGGAGCCACGCCGTTTTGCTCCATTCCAAAATCAAAGCCTTGAAAAAAAGCCCTCCAACTGGGCTCTACACTATCGGGGTATTGAAGGTATTGATCGTAAAGTTCGGCGAAATATGCTGTGTGTGCAGCATTTAGAAATGAGAATCTATCCATAAGTGGAAACTAATGTTTCTTTTAAATCTAAAAACAGGACAAAAATACAATTTTTAAAAAAAGGGGCTGAAGAAAACTATATAATTATCCTATGCCTTATATGAAATTTAACATAGTAAGCCCGCGTATTATTAGGAAAATTCGTGTAAGCATGATAAATTTTACATCATTTTCAGATTATCCTAAAGGTATGGGTTAGACTTGCCTTCCCATTAAACTTGCCCCGAATTGACGCAGCGGATTTTTCTTGTCTTCCTTCAGGTCTATCTTGTCTAAAATTTCAAAGGCCTTTTGGGTATATTTTTCTATTTCTGCACGAGTAAGATCCGCAGCACCACTGCTCACAAATATTGACTTTACCGCCTCAATTTTTCCCAAACTTTCTGCCGGATTAATGGAATAAAGATGCTCCAGCTGTCTGGCTTCCCGCTTACCGGATAGTTCAAGAGCCTTTAGATAAAGGAAGGTTTTTTTATTTTCTATAATGTCTCCGCCAGTTTGTTTTCCAAAGGTTTCAGGATCTCCAAAGGCGTCCAGGTAGTCATCCTGTAATTGAAAAGCAATTCCAAGGAGTCTTCCGTATTGGTAGATCGCATCTTTACATTCCTGAGAGGTTTCTGCGACTATTGCTCCCATCTGAAGGGAAGCACCTACCAAAACAGCTGTTTTGTATTCTATCATTTTAAGATAATCCTCGATCTCAACATCCTCCTGGGTTTCAAAATCCATATCATACTGCTGGCCCTCACAAACTTCAGCAGCGGTTTTTGTAAATAACTGTGCCAGTTCCCGGAATACTTTATCCTCATAGTTTTCGAATAATTGATAAGCGTTTATCAACATCGCATCGCCAGAAAGAATACCGGTGTTAAGGTCCCATTTTTCGTGAACGGTTTTTTGACCGCGTCTTAGCGGAGCAGCATCCATTATATCGTCGTGAACCAGGGAGAAATTATGAAAGATCTCAATGGCTAAAGCAGCATCAAGGGCCTTGCGATAATCGGCATCAAAAATTTCAGTGGCCATGAGTACCAGAACAGGTCTTAAACGCTTTCCGCCAAGCTGCAAAATATATCGCATAGGCTCGTAAAGATTCCTTGGTTCCTTAACCCGGACTTTTTCATCTAAATATTCCAAAAACTCCTCCCGGTACTGAGAAATAGACCTCATTTCAGCTTTTTTTGCTAAAATACCATAATTGAATGTAATTCAAATTTCAAACACAGGTTAAATTATTCAAAAACTTAGAAAACTATTCTTGTTTATAAAGTTTCCAAAACCTATTTTTGCAGCCGAATTTTTAGAACAGGAACCGGTGAAGGAAAAAATTTTAGATATAGCTACAGAGATGTTTTTAGGCCTTGGGTTTAAAAGCGTCACTATGGATGATATCGCCACTGAAATGGCTATCTCCAAAAAAACCATTTATGCACATTTTGATACAAAGACAAAACTTGTTCAGGCTGTAACAAATCATTTGTTTGAGAAGATAGACCAAGGCATAAAAGATATACGTGCCCAGCGAATGAATCCTATCGAGGAGATCTATGAGATCAAAAGCTTTTCGATGAAATATCTAAAAGACGAAAAAACCTCTCCTCAGTACCAGTTGCAGAAGTACTACCCAAAGATCTATCAAAGTATAAGCAGCAGGCAATATGAACTGGTGCAGTGCTGCGTGATAGAAAACCTTGAAAGAGGTATTACTACAGATCACTACCGCAGCGATATTCCTATTTCCTTCATCAGCCGTATTCATTTTACAGGAATGATGGGTTTAAAGGATAAGGATCTGTTTCCCGCCGAGGAATACAGCAATTCAAGGCTGATGGAATATTTCGTGGAATATCATATTCGCGCTATTTCCACTCCTAAAGGTCTGGAAACACTTCAGGAATTTTTAACCAAACGAAAAAAACTTAATCATGCGTAGACTTTTTCTGCTCATTTTTCTGATTTCCGCAGGGCTTCAGGCTCAGGAAACCGAAACCGGTTATAGCTTCTCTCTTGAAGAAGCTATACGTTTTGGCCTGGAAAATAATTATACTTCAGTAAATGCCCAAAAGGATATTGATATTGCCATTAAACAAAAATGGGAAATCATATCCCAGGGACTTCCGCAATTAAGTGCAACCACAGATTATCAGAACTATCTAAAACAGCCTGTTACCCTTTTGCCAGGCGAAATTGCAGGCGGAGAAGCAGGAACTTTTGTGCCTGTCGTTTTTGGTACTAAACATAACCTGAATGCCACCGCCACCTGGAATCAGTTGATTTTTGACGGCTCTTATATTGTTGGGGTGCAATCTGCACAAACACTGTTACAGATTTCTAAAAACGCCAAAACCAAGACAAATCATGAGGTAAAGAAAGCCATCATCAATGCCTACGGAAACGTACTGTTGGCAGAAGAAAGTGTTGAAATTCTCGAGAAGAACGTTACGAATGTGGAAAAGACCTACAGTGAGACCAACGAGATTTTTAAAAATGGTCTGGCTGAAGAAGAGGATGTAGAGCAATTGGAAATCACCCTGCTTCGTTTAAAGAATAACCTAAGCCGAAGCAGAAGAATGAGGGAAATTTCTTATGATGTCCTGAAACTAAGTTTAGGCATTCCTGTGGAAACTCCGGTGAAACTTACCGAAGATCTGGATGCTTTGACGATGGAATATTTTGATTTGGGTCTGCTTGAAACCAAAATTCCTGTTGAAGAAAACATTGATTACCGCATAGCCGAAAACAGGGCACAATCTGCCGACATTCAGGTGAGATTGGAAAAATCCAAAGCGCTTCCGAGTTTAAGCGGCTTTTTAAATTACGGAGTTCAGGGGTTTAGCCAGGAATTCACTTTTTTCAACAGCGACCAGGAATATTTCGGGCAATCTATCTTAGGAGTGTCCTTAAACATCCAAATTTTCAGCAGTGGAATGCGAGGTGCCCGAACACAGCAAAAGCAAATCGCTTACGAACAGGCCCTGCTCGAACTGGAAGAAACCAGAAACGATGTGCTTCGACAAATAAATTCAGCTAAAACCGAATATGAATTCAGTCTTGAAAATTTCCAGACACAAAAGAAAAATCTGGACCTGGCAGAACGCATTGAAAACAAGAATCAGATCAAGTTTTTTGAAGGAGTGGGCAGCAGTTTTGAGCTAAGCGAGGCACAAAGGCAACTTTATGCGGCCCAACAGGACCTGCTCCAATCTATGCTGAATGTAATTACAAACAAAGCAGAACTGGAAAACCTTCTGGACACTACTAAATATCCTGATGAAAACTAAACCAAAAAACAGTCTTCAAAACTTTACGATGAAAAAATTAGCAGTTTTAATAAGCATAAGCTTCATCAGTTTTTCCTGCGGAAATAAAGATGAACAATCAGTTGAAGAAATTATAAAACGAGGTGACCTCACCGAGATCAAGCAAAAGAAATCTGAACTTGGCCAGGAGCAAAGTGAATTAACCACGAAAATTGATCAGCTGGACGAGGCGATTAATCTCCTTGATAAAAACCGCAGATTGGATCTTGTTACCACTCAGGTTATTCAAGATACCCTATTTCAGCATTTTGCCGAAGTTCAGGGCGATGTCGCTACCGATGAAAACATCATTATCTACCCTGAATTTTCAGGAGTACTAACCGATATCAGAATAAATGAAGGTCAGAATGTAAGTCGAGGCCAAACTTTGGCAATTATAGATGACGGCGGACTTTCAAGCGAACTGGCCCAGCTGGAAACCCGGGAAGCCCTGGCGAAAACCACTTTTGAACGCCAAAAAAGATTATGGGAACAGAATATAGGTTCAGAAATGCAATTTCTTGAAGCTAAAACCAATTACGAAGCTATCCAGAGATCACGTGAACAGTTAAATGCCAGACTTGCCAAAACCGTGGTTACCGCTCCGTTTACCGGAGTTATAGATGAAGTAATCACAGACGAAGGCCAGGTGGTAAGCCCCGGTCAAAGTCCTTTATTCAGGTTGATTAGTTTAGAAAATATGTATGTGGAGGCAGCCGTCCCCGAAAATTACCTGAATAAGATTCAAAAAGGGACGCCGGTTACTGTAAAAATAGGTTCCCTTGGCACTGAATTCGAGGGTAAGGTTAGACAGGTTGGAAGCAATATAAACCCGAACAACCGTACTTTCAGGGTTCAGGTTGCAGTTCCTAATGAAGATGGATTTATCAAGCCTAACCAGATCGCCACAATTCAACTCAACGACTACTCCGCAGAAGATGCAGTTGTCATTCCTGAAAACGCTATTCAGAAAAATGCCTTAGGTGAAAATATTGTCTATGTGCTGGAGGAAACTTCCGAAGAGAATACGGGAATCGCCCGTAAAAAAATTGTAGAAACCGGTTATGTGTATGAAGGACATATGGAGATCACCAAAGGTCTACAGCCGGGAGACACCCTTATTGTTGAAGGCGCAAAGAATCTACGAGAAGGACAGGAAGTAAA
>DATISX010000013.1:0-3469 GCA_035468275.1 Salegentibacter sp. | reverse complement strand
GCAATTATTTCACTTATTGCCCACTCTTCTTTCAACAAAAAAGATATCACCCTGGAACTCGCTACGAAGATCGTAGACAACTACGTAAAGAACACTAAACGGGAGGTTTCTATAGATTATATTCAAAAGGTGGTGAGCGACTATTTCCAGATGGATGTGCTAACCCTTCAGTCTAAAACAAGAAAACGTCATATTGTACAGGCGAGACAACTAGCAATGTTCTTTGCCAAAAAATACACCAAGGCGTCTTTGGCGAGCATAGGTTCTCAGATAGGGAAGCGCGACCATGCTACCGTTTTACATGCCTGTAAAACAGTAGATAACCTGGCCGCGACCGACAAACAATTCAAAAAATTTGTTGAAGATCTCAGCAAAAAGCTTACAGTCTAAATTCTTCTTCTATGAAAACCAAGGTATTAATGGTGTGTCTCGGCAATATTTGCAGATCACCCCTGGCCGAAGGTATTCTTAAGTCTAAAGTAAACCGACAAAAAATATATGTGGATTCTGCCGGAACCGGCGATTATCACGTTGGGGAGCTGCCTGATAAAAGATCTATTTCCGTAGCAAGAAAATACGAACTGGATATCACCGACCAACGCGGAAGACAATTCTCCGTTTCAGATTTTGAGGATTTTGATCATATCTATGTGATGGATAATTCCAATTTCGAAAATGTGATCTCTCTCGCCCGGCATGAAGAAGACAAACAAAAAGTAAAACTCATTCTTAACGAGATCTTTCCGGGGGAGAATGTAGATGTACCGGACCCGTATTTTGGCGGGGACCATGGTTTTGAAAATGTTTACCAGATGCTGGATGAAGCTTGCGAAAACATAGCCCGAAAACTTCAGGAAGAAGAATAATGGCAGAACTTTCATTTAAATATTCAGGGAAACTATTTCTTATCCCCACTACTTTGGGCGGCGAAAATCCGCTGGATGTATTGCCTGAAAAAGTAAAAAACACCCTGGATGGTTTAAATGATATTATTGTAGAAAATGAAAAAACTGCAAGAAGACATATCAAACAGCTTCTGCCGGATAAGAGTCAGCAAGACTTAAACCTACACAGCTTAAATAAATTCACCGATTCTTCTGAAATTCCGGGCTTCCTAAATGCCTGTAAAGAAGGTAGAAATATGGGGTTAATGAGTGAGGCGGGGTGTCCCGGCGTAGCAGATCCAGGTTCTGAAATTGTTAAAATAGCGCATCGCGAAGGAATTCAGGTTGTACCGCTGGTTGGACCATCCTCCATTCTTCTGGCAATGATGACCAGCGGAATGAACGGACAAAGTTTTAGCTTTCATGGCTACTTACCCATTGATAAAAAAGAGCGCAAGCAGGAGATTAAATTTCTGGAAAAACTGTCGGTAGAAAAAAATCAGGCGCAAATCTTTATAGAAACGCCTTATCGAAACAACCAAATGCTGGAAGACCTGAGCCAGAATCTCCATCCTGCAACCAGGATTTGTGTAGCTTGCGATCTCACACTTTCCAGTGAATTTGTAATTACAAAAGCAGCAGCCGACTGGAAAAAAACAAAAACAGACCTTCATAAAAGGCCTGCAATTTTTATTATTCAAAAAGAACCTTAAGCCCTGGTAGGCTGGATAATTGCTTTCGCTCTGCGCTCCGGCTTCACGAAAGAGGTATCATATCCTCCAAATCGCTTCATATAATTTCTTATGCTGGTTCCAAAGGCATCGCTAAAAGCATTAGCGCCCCAGCTTCTAAGATATTTCTTAACACTTCCGGGTCCGGCAAGGTGAGCTGCGGCCAGAATACCAGATTCGGTTACTTCAACTCCATTGATCACTTTACCTTCAAACCGGGCGATATCCCTAATAAGTATCCATTTGTTACGAGAAGCATTTGCATAAAAAGCAGCTTCCTGTAGTTCTGGAGAGTTAAGAAATTCGTTTGGATTATAAATCCCGATAAGATCCAAAGTACCCTTACCGAACTGGTATTTCCCCATATAACCGTATTGGTTAACTACCTTATAGTTACCACCGGATTCTTTAAAGCCAACAGCTTCTTTAAATCCCAGGTAAGATTTACCAAGAATTGGCATATCGGAAAGTACATCAGGGGTTTCAATTTCGGGTTCCTCAGGTGACACAGTATATTCCAGGTTCAGATCTGAGGTGGAGAACATCTCCAGGTTTGCAGCTTCTTTTGTTGAAAAGCTAAAAAACATACTGCCTGCAAAAACAGGCAAGATTGAAAATTTTGCAATTTTCCTTCTCATTACATTTTGGTTTCTGAAGGGATAACGGTTATGCTTATTTTAAGACATCAACCCCCTACAAATTCGCCGTGCAAATGTACAACAATTTTTAATAATTTGATATACAGGCTGTTAATCAATTCACAAAAGCTTAGTATTGTTTAACAGGGCTCTAAGAAGCTTGCTAGTAAGGAGTTATAGAAACCTTAATAAAAATGAAATTGGGAGATCTTTAACGATTAATGCCCTGTTTGTTTATCCAGCGAACATATTCCTGCTTATTTCGGTTATGTTGGGCAAGGGTTTTGGCAAATTTATGATAGCCCATATTCTGAACATCGGCCACGAAAAAGAAGTAATCATGATCTTCGTAATTAAGTACTGCATCTATTGAGGAGATATCAGGCATGAATATAGGGCCTGGAGGTAATTCTTTATACAAATAAGTGTTATAAGGAGAATTCAAAGTGAGGTCTTTGTATAAAACCCGTTTTATAATTGTATCGAAATTTTGACTCTCATGCTTTATGGCGTAAATCACTGTGGGATCGGCATCGAGTTTCCAGCCATTTTTAATACGATTCATATAAACTCCGGCAACTTTAGCACGTTCATCTACTTTTGCAGTTTCCTTCTGAACTATTGATGCGATAACTGTTACCTCATTAGGAGAAAGGTCTATAGCTTCAGCCTTCTGTTTCCTTTCGTTTGTCCAGAACCTATCGTACTCCTGCTTCATCCGGCTTCGGAATTCTTCAGCAGAAGTATTCCAGAAAAATTCATACCGGTTAGGAATATACATCGCCAGCGCCTGAGCTTCGGTAAAATCATTTTCCTTCAGAAAAGATTCGTCTTTAAAAGCTGCAATCAAATTAGCTGAATCTGCTTCGATTTGTTGCGAGATTCGTCCCGCCAGATTTTCCAGGCGCTCCTGATTATTGAAATTTACATTAATTGGGTTATTACGGGATCGCAGGGCATTAACCAGCTCGTTATTGTTCATATTTTTTTCAAGCACAAAACGACCAGCCCTGATGTTATCTGGATATCCTTTTTTCCTGGCTACAGCATCAAAAGACTCTATATTTTTCACCAATGGATTAATACTATCTATTACAGTTTGATAATCGGCTCCGGTTGGGATATAGAATACGGCCTGTTTTTCAGAAAATTCCGTATTAGAAGAGAAAATGCTGTTATAAATATAATAGCTAAAACCTGCCAAAGCTATAAGTCC
>DATISX010000012.1:0-5584 GCA_035468275.1 Salegentibacter sp. | reverse complement strand
AATATGATGGGAGCCTTTCATTTTGTGAAGGAAGTTGGCGATTATAATAAATCGGTTAAGGCTAAAAATGAAGAAGCCCTGACTAAGAATGAACCACCGGTAGCTAAGGAATTAAAGGCCATTCTTGGCTGCGAGTTTTTTGTTTGTGAAAATCACACCGATAAAAGCCGTAAGGATAACGGTTACCAGATCGTCATGCTGGCTAAAAATAAAAAAGGCTATCATAACCTGGCGAAAATGTCTTCAAAAGCTTATACCGATGGGTTTTATTATGTTCCGAGAATAGACAAGGAGATTATAAAGCAGTATAAGGAAGACCTCATTGTGCTTACCGGAAACCTTTACGGAGAAGTTCCCGGGAAGATCCTGAATGTAGGAGAAAACCAGGCGGAAGAGGCTTTGCTCTGGTGGAAAGAAGAATTTGGCGAAGATCTTTACATCGAGTTAATGCGCCACGGCCAGGAAGAGGAAAACCGTGTGAATGAAGTGCTCATACAATTTGCTAAAAAACATGATGTAAAGCTGGTAGCTTCCAATAACACTTATTATTGCGCTAAAGAAGATGCCAACGCCCATGATATTCTTCTTTGTGTAAAAGATGGCGAAAAGCAAGCTACACCTATTGGTCGGGGTCGGGGTTACCGATATGGCTTGCCTAACCAGGAATATTATTTCAAGAGTTCAGAAGAGATGAAGAATCTTTTCAAAGACCTGCCTGAAGCAATTTCCAACATCAATGAGGTGATTGAAAAAATTGAGCCTTTTGAGCTGGCACGGGATGTATTATTACCTGCCTTTACCATTCCCGACGAATTTCTTCATGCTGAAGATAAACTGGACGGTGGTAAAAGAGGGGAAAACGCATACCTGAAACATATTACTTTCGAAGGTGCAAAAGAGCGCTACGGGGAACTAAGCCCGGAAATAAAAGAACGGCTGGATTTTGAACTCTCTGTTATAGAAAACACCGGATATCCCGGATATTTCCTTATCGTGGAAGACTTTATCCGTGAAGCGCGGAATATGGATGTTTCGGTAGGACCGGGGCGGGGTTCTGCTGCGGGAAGTGCCGTGGCCTACTGTCTTAAAATCACCAATATTGATCCGATTAAGTACGATTTGCTTTTTGAGCGTTTCCTGAATCCGGACAGGGTGAGCATGCCCGATATCGATATTGACTTTGATGATGAAGGCCGAAGCCGGGTCATGGATTATGTGATTCAGAAATACGGTGCCAATCAGGTAGCGCAGATCATAACCTACGGAACCATGGCCGCTAAATCCTCGATAAGGGATACCGCCAGGGTGCTCGATCTTCCCCTGATGGATGCCGATAGAATTTCGAAGCTTATCCCGACTATGGCTAAGTTGAGCAAGATCTTCGGAATGGATGAAAAAGAGCTGAAGAAGAAATTCAGGAGCGAAGATCTCGACAAGGTAAATGAACTGCTGAATATCTCAGAAGGTGACGACCTGGAAGCACAAACCGTTAACCAGGCGAGAATCCTTGAAGGTTCAGTGCGAAATACCGGAATTCACGCCTGTGGAGTGATTATTACTCCCGGGGATATCACTAATTATGTGCCGGTTTCAGTAGCAAAAGATTCTGATCTTTATGTTACTCAGTTCGACAACTCGGTGGTGGAAAATGCCGGATTGCTGAAAATGGACTTTCTGGGGCTAAAAACCCTTACCTTAATTAAAGACACCGTAAAGATTGTAAAAGGTCGTCACGATATAGATCTTGATCCGGACAGCTTTCCGTTGGATGATGAGGAAACCTACAAACTTTTCCAGCGCGGGGAAACGGTAGGAATATTTCAGTATGAATCGCCCGGGATGCAGAAGCACATGAAAGACCTGAAACCCACGGTTTTTGATGATCTAATCGCTATGAATGCCCTGTATCGTCCCGGTCCCATGGAGTATATTCCAAGCTTTATCGCCCGGAAACACGGTGAGGAAGAGATTGCCTACGATTTACCCGATATGGAGGAATACCTTCAGGAAACCTACGGGATTACCGTTTACCAGGAGCAAGTGATGCTTCTTTCCCAAAAGCTTGCAGGTTTTACCAAAGGTGAAGCCGATGTTCTTCGGAAAGCGATGGGAAAAAAGATCTTTGCCCTGCTGGAACAACTTAAACCGAAATTCCTGGATGGAGGAGAGGCAAAAGGACATCCGCGGGATGTGTTGGACAAGATATGGAAAGACTGGGAAGCCTTTGCTGCTTACGCTTTTAACAAATCGCATTCTACCTGCTACGCCTGGATTGCCTATCAAACGGCCTATTTAAAAGCCCACTATCCGGCCGAATATATGGCAGCGGTACTTTCCAATAATATGAATGACATCAAGCAGGTGACTTTCTTTATGGAGGAGTGCAAGCGCATGAAACTTAATGTACTTGGTCCGGATGTTAATGAATCTTATTATAAGTTTTCAGTTAATAAAGAAAATGCGGTACGCTTTGGAATGGGGGCTATAAAAGGAGTAGGGGCAGGAGCAGTAGCTACAATCGTCGAAAACCGAAAAACCGAAGAAGGCCCGTATAAATCTATTTTTGACATGGCTAAGCGCATTGATCTGCGTGCGGCAAACAAAAAAGCTTTTGAAAATCTTGCCCTGGCAGGTGGCTTTGATGGGTTTGGAGATACTCATCGCGCCCAGTATTTTGATGATACCGGAGACGGAATTAGCTTCCTGGAAAAAGTGGTGAAGTATGCCGCGAAATTTCAGGAAAATCAGAATTCTTCCCAGGTTAGCCTCTTTGGGGAAGCCAGTGAAGTGCAGATTCCCGAACCCGAAGTGCCGCCATGCGAGGAATGGGGGACAATGGAAAAATTGCGTCGGGAAAAAGAAGTTGTTGGAATCTATATTTCAGGGCATCCCCTGGATGATTTCAGACTTGAGATGAAATATTTCTGTAATTCTGTGCTGACAGATTTGGAAAACCTTGAACAGTGTATTAATCGGGCGCTAACTCTTGGCGGGGTTATTTCCGACGTGCAGCACCGTACCACAAAACAAGGACAGGGCTGGGCGATATTCACCGTAGAGGATTATAATTCTTCTTTTGAATTTAAACTGTTTAAAGAGGAGTACCTGAAATTCAGACATTTCCTGGTGCCAAACTCTTTTGTGCATATAAAGATCAATGTGAAAGAAGGCTGGCATAATAAGGAAACAGGCAAGAAATTCGATCCTAAAATTCAGTTTACAGATTTTATGCTTTTGCACGAGGTGATGGACACTTTTGCGAAGAAACTCACTATTCAGCTTGATATTGATGATTTGAAGGAAGATAATATTCAGTGGATGAAGGAAACCTTCAGAAATCATCGCGGAAATCATATCCTGAACTTCGTAGTCTATGAAATGAAAGAGCAGGTAAAGCTCCATATGCCAAGCCGAAAACAGAAGATCCAGATCTCCCAGGAATTGCTCAACGCTTTGGAAGAACAGCAGGTTTTATATAAGCTGAATTAGGTTATTGCATTCAGATAAAGACCCCTAATGTGGTCATAACCAAATACAATATTCAGTTTGTAAGGAAAACGGAAATAATTGACTAATTTTACAATTGATTTAAAAGGAATACAAAATAGTTAAATAATAAATATTATGGCAATTGAAATAACCGATGCTACTTTTGAAGAAAAAGTATTAAAAAGTGATAAACCAGTATTAGTAGATTTTTGGGCTGCATGGTGTGGACCTTGTAGAATGGTTGGACCAATCATTGAGGAAATAAGTACCGAATATGAAGGGAAAGCTGTGGTAGCAAAACTTGATGTTGATGCAAACCAGGAATTCGCCGCCAAATACGGAGTACGTAACATTCCTACTGTGCTTATTTTCCAAAATGGAGAAGTTGTAGGCCGTCAGGTTGGAGTAGCTCCAAAAAACACTTATGCTGAAGCTTTAGATCAATTGGTATAGTTGACTTAAAGTAAAATATAAATTGAAAAATCCCGGTTTTGCCGGGATTTTTTATGCCTAATTGCTACCTTAGATAGATGGATTTAAAACGGGAAATACATAACATTTCAGGCTTCGGAAATTTAGATCTGCTGGCGCGACAAGTGGTTGAAGGTTATATTTCCGGTATGCACAAGAGTCCGTTTCATGGTTTTTCTGCTGAATTCGCCGAGCACAAGATCTATAATGCGGGAGAAAGCACCAAGCATATAGATTGGAAGCTTTACGCTAAAACAGATAAGCTTTATACCCGCCGATATGAAGAAGAGACGAATCTGAGATGTCACTTCATAATAGATAATTCGGCTTCGATGCATTATCCGGGAGTGGAGAAATTCAGCATAGATTCTTTAAATAAGATCGGGTTTTCGGCTTTGGCCGCGGCTAGTATCATGCAAATTTTAAAGCGTCAGCGGGATGCTATGGGTTTAAGCATATATAGTGATGAATTTGAGTTTTACGCTCCTGAAATGGGTAGTGAAAGGCATTATTTTATGTTGCTGAACGCCCTGGAGCAAATGCTCACCAAACCGGCTGAAAAAAAGACTACAGATACTTATACCTATTTGCATCAAATCGCAGAGAAACTGAAGCGCCGTTCGCTGGTCTTGCTGTTTACAGACATGTTTCAGGCCGATGCCGAAGAAGCTGAACTTTTTGAAGCTTTAAGGCATTTAAAATATAACAGGCATGAGGTGGTGCTATTTCATATTGTTGATGGTAAAAGAGAGCTGAGTTTTGATTTTGATGATACTCCCCGGCGCTTTACCGATGTGGAAACAGGAGAGCAGATAGATCTATATTCTGAAAACATTCAGGGAAATTACAGGAAAGCGATGGAAGAGTATGTGAGTGATCTAAAACTGGAATGCGCAAAATATAAGATAAGCTATGTGCCGGCCGACATCAATAAAAATTTTGAAAATATTTTGACTGCTTATATGCTTGAAAGACAAAAGCTTGTCTGAGCAGGAAAAAATAAGCGTGAAAAAAGTAAAAAAAAGGTTGGTGTAATCTAAAATCAGTAGTATATTTGCCCTCGCAATAACGCACCGGTCTGGTAGTTCAGTTGGTTAGAATACCTGCCTGTCACGCAGGGGGTCGCGAGTTCGAGTCTCGTCCAGACCGCAAAGTTGCAAAGAAGCTCCTCTAATCGGGGAGCTTTTTTTGGCACTAATGAGTAGTTGTGTTGTTTGTCCCGAGCAATCGGGATTGTGTAGTTAGCCATTGAAACCCCTGGGACTCCAGGATTTTATGGCCGACTGATGAGAAGCTTTTTTCCGCTTTGCGGGAAGAGGCTTTTTTGTTTTTAGGCCTATTCAGATTTCTCTCCATTTCGTAAGGTTGTCAAGTTTTTCTTCACTTTCTGGTACCCCATAGGGTACCCCCAAAATTTTTGCTGTATACCATTTTTCAAAGATTTAATAGGATCAAGCCTAATTGGGATCAAGCCTAATTGTTGTGTTTATGCAAAAATTGTGGTCAATCTATACAAGAAGAATTCTATATTCTTCACCCCTCTAAACTGAGCCCTAAACGCTTTTATTTTTGCATTAAAGGATTCTGCTGATGCATTTGTACTTCTGTTGATAAAGTAATTGAG
>DATISX010000011.1:0-8319 GCA_035468275.1 Salegentibacter sp. | reverse complement strand
TTCTGATGGAAAAGTAAGTTTAATCGCAATTGATGAAGCTCACTGTATTTCGAGCTGGGGTCACGATTTTCGCCCGGCCTACACTCAATTAGGTTACCTGAAAAAACGCTTTCCTGACACTCCGGTGATTGCCTTAACCGCCACTGCCGATAAGGCCACGCGCCAGGATATTTGTAATCAGCTTAATATTCCACATGCTGAAAAACATATCGCTTCGTTTGACAGAAAAAATTTAAGTCTGGAAGTACGGCCGGGGATTAAACGATTTGAACAAATCGAAAGCTTTATTTCCGCCAGAAATAACGAAAGCGGAATAATTTACTGTCTGAGCCGAAAAACCACCGAAGAACTTGCTTCAAAACTCCAGGCCAAAGGCCATACCGCGGAAGCCTATCACGCCGGTCTCGCTCACGATAAACGAATAAAGATCCAGGACGATTTTATTAATGATACCAGCAAGATCATTTGTGCTACCATCGCTTTTGGAATGGGCATAGATAAATCTAATATTAGATGGGTGATTCATTATAACATGCCCAAAAACATGGAGGGCTATTACCAGGAAATAGGTCGTGCCGGCCGGGATGGATTACCGTCGGACACCTTGCTCTTTCATAGTTATGCCGATGTGGTGCAGCTTCAGAAATTTGCCTCAGATGCAGGGAACAGTGAAGTACAATTGGCCAAACTGGACCGGATGAAACAGTATTCTGAATCGCTTACCTGCAGGCGAAAGATCCTTTTGAACTATTTTGGAGAACTCAAACAAAAGGATTGTGGGAATTGTGACATCTGCAGAAATCCTCCAAAATTTTTCGACGGAACGATTTTGGCGCAGAAAGCGCTTTCCTGTATTTACAGATTAAAGGAGCAGGAACCTTTAACTACCGTCCTGGATGTACTGAGAGGTGCACAAAACGAATCGGTTTTTTCAAAGAATTATCAAAATTTACCAACTTTTGGCGTGGGTAAGGAAACTTCCTGGCAGCATTGGCAAAACTATCTTATTCAACTTATAAACCTGGGCTATGTAGAGATCGCGTTTCACCAGAAAAATCATTTGCAGCTTACAAGCGTGGCTAAAAATGTGCTTTTTAATGGGGAGAAAGTTCAGTTGGCCAAAGTTCCGGAGCGAAACGCTAAAGTCACGAAAGAAAGAGAGACTGCAACACTTGCGGACAATTCTCTATTTGAAAAACTCAGAGAGTTAAGATTGAAAATTGCCCGGGAGGAAGGTATCCCGGCTTATCTAATTTTCAATGATGCTTCCCTTAAGGAAATGGAGAAAGAACGCCCAATGACAGACGAAGAGTTTATGCAAATTAACGGAGTAGGACGTAAAAAAATGCAGGATTACGGATTTCAGTTTATCAAAGAGATCATTGCATTTTCAAAAGAAAAAAGAACTCCAAAGAAACGTAAGAAAGGCAATACCTATAAGGAAACCCTGGCTCTTTACCGCGAAGGACTTTCAGTAGAGGAAATTTCTAAAAAGAGGGAACTTGCCATCACCACTATTTATTCGCACCTGGCTAAACTCTACACTAATGGGGAAGAAATCGATATGAGCAGGTTTGTAGATAAAAATGACGTTGAAGCAGTAAAAAAGGCCCGGGAAGTACTTGATAAGCCTGAAACCTTAAAACCTTATTACGAACATTTTGAAGAAAGTATGGATTACTGGACAATCCGTTGTGCACTAGCAGTTTTGGAAAAAGAAGAAGTTACTCAGGAATGATCAGGTGAAATCTACTTTATGGAGAATAAGTCCGGATGCCGGCGCGATATAATCCATTTGCATTTGCGTTTCAGGGGAAAGACTGTTTTTTATATCATCCAGGCTTAATTCTCCGCGTCCAACCAGTACCAAACTTCCCATCATCAATCTAACCTGGTGCCTTAAAAAACCTTCGCCAGTTATTCGAAAAAGGAAAGTGTTTTCAGGGAAGAAACTAGCTGTTATTTTAGTATTTTCTACGACTTCAGAATTAAGGATCTCACGTTCGAATTTGCTGTTTTCTGAAACCCTAACGCAATAGTTTCTGAAATTATGTTGTCCCTTGAATAATGCGGCAGCCTCTTTCATTTTTTCAATATCCAGGTCTTCCTGAAAATTTGCCATTAGCGGCGCACAGAAAGGATGGTTTTTTCCGCCGAAACTAAAGAGATACCAATATTCCTTATTTTTTGGATGCTGAATAATATTGAATTTCGAATCAACTTCAGTAATGGAAACAGCGCGGATATCCTGAGGTAAATTAATATTGAAAAGCTTTAAAAAGTCGTCCTGATTTTCCAAGGGTTTTTCATCCAGGAATAATTCAAATGCACTCTCCATCGCCGATACCATTGCATCGGTACGACTGGTGCCAAGGATCTTAAATTTCTCCTCCCGTAAAACGTAACGCAGCGTCTTGGTGACAAGACCTTCAACGGTTTTTACATGCGGTTGTTTTTGCCATCCGTGAAGCCTGTAGCCGAGGTATTGGATTTTTATGAGGTAGTAAAAGCGTTTGCGTTGCAAATTAATGATTTTGGCAGGTACCCGAACCCGGATTAATATTCAAAACGGCGTTTTTCGTTCATCTTTTCCATTTCATCAATCTCTTCCCTTGGAATAACCTTGGAAAAGGATGGATGCTGCTCGATGGCATATTCGAGTTTGGTGACAATTTCTTCAATAGAATCGTTCTCGTAATCAATTTCCAAAGGTGGTTTGATCACAAAAGATTGCAAAATCCCACGCTTTTTGATCCTCAGACCTTTCTTATCGAAAGATCTTCTGAAACCATCTATTACAATAGGTATTACGATGGGTTTATAGTTTTTAATGATGTGAGCCGTCCCTTTCCGGATAGGTTTAAAGGGTTTGGTGGTACCTTGTGGAAAAGTAATCACCCAGCCATCATCTAATGCTTTTCCTATATTTTCAGTATCGCTGGGATTTACCTGTCGTTCCACTTCTTTTCCTTTTTCGCGCCAGGTACGCTCTACACTTACCGAACCGGCATAGGCCATGATTCTTGTTAGTAGTCCGGAGCGCATGGTTTCCTTTGCTGCAACATAATAGATGTTTAGCTTTGGTTGCCAGATGTAGCCAATATTCTTAATGGTATCTACACGCCCGCTAAGGCTGGCATTGAAAACGTGAAACATGGCCGTTACATCGGCAAAATAAGTTTGGTGATTGGAAACAAATAAGACGTTGGTTTCGGGCAGGTCTTTAATGATTTCAGAACCTTCAATATTTAACTGATTAAAGCCCTGATATCGCTGATGAGTGAGCACTCCGAAGATGCGGATAAGCCACTTTTTTAAAAATAAAATATGCCCAAAAGGGTTTCTCTTAAACAAGCCCATGCTTCTTTTTAAATATTTCCTGTTTATGCTAAACTTTTCTCCGGAAAACCGGGCAAATATAATATAATAAAGATTTTATAGAACTTTTTCCAATAATACCTTGATTTCACTCAACATCATAGCTGTTGCGCCCCATACAATCTGATCATTCAACCTGAATGCCGGCACCTCAATATTTTTGGCATACCTGGTACTTAAGGTCTGGTTCACAAAGCATTTATTATCCAGGAAATGCTCCAGATTAACTTCCAGAATCCTTTCTACCTCACTTTCCTGAGGAACTAGCTTTGGTGTTGTTTCCAGCATTCCCATAAAAGGGTGTACCCAAAAATTGCTGGGAGGTATATACAATTTAGTAAGTTCCTTAATCACCTGGATTTCAGATTGTGGAATCCCTACCTCCTCCTCGGTTTCTCTAAGCGCAGTATGCTCCAGATCACGATCTGATAATTCCACTCTTCCCCCCGGAAAACCAATCTGGTTAGAATGTACTCCCTGGTAGGTTTTACGTAAAATAAGCACCAGCCTTGTATGACTGTCGGTGCCGGGATAAAAAACAGCCATTACGCCGGCTTGCAAGGGATTTCTTTTTTCGATATCCAGTTCAGATAATTCATCAAGTCTTGTGGCAGGGATCAATTTTATGTGAGCATCCATACCGGGAAGCGGTAATTTTTTTAATTTTGGGATCCTATCTTTAAAGTCTTGAAAATCCATGGCACGCAAACTTACTATTCTTTCTTTCGCTATTATTATGATCTTTAGCAGTTGTGAAGATAAACAATCTTCTTCTAAAAATAATGCTGAAACCGCCTTAGATACCTTGGAAAATAAAGAAACCAGCAATGATTTTTCTGTAGATTCTTTGCGGAATTCTGAAGAGAAAAAATCCAAAACTGAAGCACCTGAGGAAGAAGGCGTAACAAGTATAGAATTCCCTATTGAGCAGGAAGAATTGATTCCTACCTTAACCGAATATGGAGAAGAAAATCCAGAAACCCGAATCAGGATAATTACCAGTTTTGGCGATATTGAGGTTAGTCTTTACCGGGATACGCCATTACACCGCGCTAATTTCATCATGCTCACAAAAGATAAATATTTTGATCACACCTATTTTTATCGGGTTTCTCCCAATTTTGTTATACAGGGTGGTAATTCTGATAATACGGCAACCTCCCGTCACCGAAAAAAGATTGGGTCTTATCTAATACCAAGTGAATTCGAGGCAGGATACCGGCACGTGCGCGGAGCTTTTTCAGCAGCAAAATACAGCGAGCAGAATGTAAGCAAGGCTTCTTCTCCCTTTGAATTTTTTATCGTAACCAAACCAGACGGTGCTCACCACCTTGACAATGATCATACGGTATTTGGTCGTGTCACTAAAGGAATGGATGTGGTAGACGAAATTTCTAAGGTAGAAATTGGCCAGTCTGAATGGCCCGTAGACAATATTGAAATGGATATTGAAATTATAGAATAATTTTCTACTGCCTTCCCGTGTAATAATTATAATCGGAGATCACCTGTTGTACAAAATCATTAGGTTGTTGCTGCGGCTCTATATCCAGGATATTTGATAATCTGGCAGAAAGCTTAAGAATAATACCGTGATTCCCGTTTGCGCGGGCATTGCGGTAAAGGTTTTTCACTTCCTGAATATCGGCATCCTTAAGCATGCTAACCTGAGGATAAAGCGGTTGATAATTTTCGGGAATATCCACTCCCAGGCTATTTTCGAGACTTATTTTTTTCTTTTCGCTTATCACCGTGGTTCCTGCCGCAATATCACCAAGCCGCTGACCTTTTCCATTGAGAAGAATACTAACTACGGCGATCGCTCCACTACTTATGCTTATATCAATAATTCGAAGTACCCAACGCAGAACAAAGTTTGAAAAAACAGGGCGGGAACCGTCCAGTTTTACCACCCGAAGCTGAAGGATTTTCTTGCCAGGGGTTTGTCCGTTCCACAGACTTTCCCATAAAAGATAGTACATCAATACCGGTACCCCCAGAATTAAATAATACACAAACTCTCCAGCTCCATCCAGTCCTGTCCCTGAAATTATAAAGGAACTTATAATCAAATATACCCCCAATATGAAGCTGTCTAAAAGAAAAGCAAGAATACGGTCTCCAATGCCGGCCACATTTTGCCGGATACTTATATTTTGAGCAGTTTCTATTTGAAAATTATCCATTTAATATGTTTCTTTGAGTCTTAATTACAGAACTATGCGCGAGGCAGCCTTCGTAAGGCAAAATAAGGATAAATGGTTAAAATTTGAAAGCCTCCTTCAGAATAAAACTTCACCCGGCCCCAATGAGCTTTCGGCGCTGTATATTGAAGTAAGTGACGATTTAAGTTATGCGCAAACTTTTTATCCAAAAAGTAACACCACAGCTTATCTTAACAGTCTCGCAGCCAATGCTCACCGAAAGATCTACCATTCCAGAAAAGAACCCGGAAACAGGATAATCAATTTTTTTACAAAGGAATTTCCGCTGGAATTTTATAAATACCAAAAACAGCTGCTGCTTAGTTTTTTAATTTTTACTTTGTTTGCGGTGGTTGGAGCTTTTTCGGCATCGGGCGATGCAGCCTTTGTGAGATTTATTATGGGTGATGAATATGTAAATATGACGCTTCAAAATATCGCTGAAAACGATCCGATGGCGGTTTATAAAAAAATGGCCCAAACCGATATGTTTTTGGGAATAACCATAAATAATATCAGGGTGTCGTTTATGGTGTTTACCTTAGGGATCTTTGCAGGAATAGGAACCGTTTTTGTCCTGATGCAAAACGCGATCATGCTGGGGTCTTTTCAGTATTTTTTCTATGAGCAAGGCCTGTTATGGGAATCGGCCAGGACGATCTGGATACATGGAACGATAGAGATATCGGTGATTATTATTGCCGGATGTGCGGGACTGGTGGTTGGAAAAGGCATGCTTTTCCCCGGGACCTATACCAGATTGACCTCATTTACCCGGGGAATAAAAAGCGGACTCAAAATTGTAATGAGCACCGTTCCTTTTTTTATCATCGCAGGCTTCCTGGAGGGATTTGTCACCCGTCTTACTCAAATGCCGGACTGGCTGGCTATCATGATTATTTCAGGATCTCTGGCGCTTATCCTTTTTTACTACGTATTTTACCCAATCTATCTTCATAAGAAAACCAATAAAAAGAATGGACCCGAACTTCATACAGTTTAAGCAGCAACGCGAAATGGGGGAAATTATAAGCGTTAGCTTTAAATTCCTCAGAGAAAATTATAAGGCATATTTTCGGTTGCTTTTTAAAGTCGCCGGCCCGGCGTTTCTGCTCCTTATAGTTGCTTTAAGTTATTACTCCTACAGCACTCTTGGCGATCCTTTGAATACTGAAGTTTTTATGTCTGGTGAATTCATTATTTCCTTCGGGATCCTGGCCCTTACCCTGCTATTATACTTTTCGGCAGTTTATGCTACGGTTTTCAATCTTATAAGATCTTATATCGAAAACAAGGGGAAAATCAAAGATGACGAAGTTGCCGCCTGGGTGAAGGAAGACCTTGGAAAAATGTTCGGACTTAATATCATTTCCTGGGTTTTTATTTTCGCCGGAATGATGCTTTTTCTAATTCCCGGAATATATGTGAGCGTTCCTCTTAGTATTGCCACTGCTGCTCTCATTTTTAAGCAGCAAAATATTGCTGAAAGCCTCACCGAAGGATTTAACCTCGTAAAAAGCAACTGGTGGATGAGTTTTTTAAGCCTGGTTTTTATTTGGATCATCGTATATGTAATTAGCCTAATCTTTCAACTACCGCTAATAATCTACACTTTTGTAAAGGCATTTACCAGTGTAAGTGAAGGTTCGGCCGCAGATATGAGCGAGATGTTCGATTGGGTGTATATCCTGTTGAGTATTATCTCGTCGCTGGTTCAGTATATTTTCTATACTATAATTCCCATTGGTGTCGCCTTCCTTTACTTCCATTTAAATGAAAAAAAGAATTTCACCGGAACTTACGAACGTATTGATAATCTTGGAAATAATTCCTGATGAATAGACTTTTTCCGGTTTTAGCCTTACTACTATTTTTCTGCGGAAATGCATTCCCGCAACAGGATAGTATTGCTGAAAACCGGAATAGTTTTCAGAAAGTTGAATTTGACGAAAACCTTCTTGAAAATTTGAAGAATGATAAGGATTTCGGCTATCTGGAGCGGGAAACTTCAACCGGTTGGTGGACGCAATTCAAGGGCTGGATAAACCGAAAATTTCACGCATTTCTAGATTGGCTTTTCGGAAGTTATGAACCTGGAAGCATTATGGAAATCTTTATTACAATTATTCCATACCTGTTGCTTTTAATGGTTCTATTCCTGGTGGCATGGCTGTTTGTAAAACTCAATCCTGCCTATGCTTCAGCGCCATCCGGAAAAGAGCCTAAAGTATTTTTTTCTGAAGAAGAAAAGATCATTAAATCTGAAGATATCAGGAAACTGATCAGCAAAGCCATTTCCGAAGAAAATTATCGTTTGGCTATTAGATATCATTACCTGGATACGCTTCGAATAATGGATCAGCATGGAATTATAGAATATGGATTTGATAAAACCAATCAGGATTATTCCGCCGAGATTAAAACTGAAGCACTGCAAGATCAATTTAAAAGAATTACCAGAATCTACGAATATAGTTGGTACGGGGAGTTCCAGGTAAGCCGGGAGAATTTCAAACTCGCAGAAAACGAATTTCTAAAGTCCGAAAAAATCATAAAAAGCAGAAGATATGCATAGAGGATGGAAAATAGGATTCGGTATCTTTATTTTAGTCATTCTGGCACTAAGCTTCCTGGAAGCCAACGAACCCCAACCACTGAACATGAGCCCCAGTTATATAGGAAAAGATAAAATTCCATTGGGTACCTACGTGTTTTTCGAAAGCTGGAAGTCCACGCG
>DATISX010000010.1:0-2698 GCA_035468275.1 Salegentibacter sp. | reverse complement strand
CTCCAGAGTTTTGTGAGATAGCTCTGGTTTATCGCCTTGATTGCCTCAATTTCTATCAATCCGCCTTGTTGGCGCCCCCCCGCAAACAGGGTTTCCCCCTGGAATTTCCCGACCGCTTCAGCTTCCCCGGTTACAAAACTGTAATCGATTAAGGCATCGCCGGTCATGAGGACGGCATCTATGGGAATCAATTCCCCGTTTCTTATTAGGATGCGGTCTCCCGGTTCTATATCGTAAACCTGCACCTGTTCTTCAGATCTATCTGAAGATAAACGGGTGACCCCAATGGGGAAGTACGATTTATAATCCCTTTCAAAAGAGAGATAGGAATAGGTTTTCTGCTGAAAAAATCTTCCTAATAGCAGGAAGAAGACCAAGCCCGTGAGGCTATCAAAAAAGCCGGTACCCAGGTCAAGGGCGATTTCGGCGGTACTTCGGATAAATAATACGGCTATTCCAAGGGCGATTGGCACATCGATATTCAGCATATTGGCACGAAGGCCCTTATAGGCTGAAATAAAATACCCCGAACCAGAATAAAATACAACCGGAAGGGAAAATGCGAACATCATCCAGCGGAATAAATTTTTGAACCTGTCCAACCAGAATTCATTTACTTCAAAATATTCGGGAAAGGAGAGGAACATCACATTGCCAAAGGCAAAGCCAGCCACTCCTAATTTATAGATGAGGCTTCGGTTTATATCCGTTTTCTTTTCATCAAAATCTTTGAGCGAAATGTAAGGTTCATAACCAATTCGGCTTAAAAGATAAGCCAGGTCTTTTAGAGAAACATCTTCAGTATTGTAGGTGATGCGAACACTTTTCCGCGGGAAATCTACTTGCGAGGTTTTTACACCGGGATTAAGTTTACTGAGATTTTCGAGCACCCAGATACAGGAACTGCAGTGCATAGAAGGAATCAAAAGGTTTACCACCTGAGTGTTGTTCTCGTTGAATTCAACAAGCTTTGCAACGATTTCTTTGTTATCGAGAAAATCAAATTTTCGCTCTGTAGAAGCTGGAGAGATACCCGGATTGTTTTCCAGGTCATAATAATAGGAAAGATCACTTTCATTAAGGATCTCATAAACCGTTTTACAGCCTGTGCAGCAGAAATCCTTTTCCTGAAATCTTGAATGCTCTTCTTTACATTCTTCACCGCAGTGAAAGCAACTGGTCATATGCAAGGTAGATTTTGCGACAAATTTTGGGCAATTGTACCGGTTAAAATATGATTTGAATCAGGTTTTCGAGTTAATTGAGAAGTGTTTCATTTACAATCCACCCTTTAAATTTAAGAAAATTTTAGCAATCACAATTCTGCTAATGTTAAGCTTTCTTCTTTCGTTTTTTGGGTTTTGAAATACTGTTTAGATAGAAATATCCTATAATTCCTGCCAAAAGCGATGCTGAAAGAATCCCGATTTTCGCCTGTCCCTGTAAAATATCATCAACGAAAGCCAGTTCAGTAATAAAAAGAGACATGGTAAAGCCTATACCCCCAAGAAGTCCAAGACCGTAGATGTGTTTCCATTTCACATTTCTGGGTAGCGCCGAAATTTTTAAGAAGACCATAAGCCTTGTGAAAATGACAATTCCGAAGAATTTTCCGAAAATGAGTCCGAAAACAACACCAAGGGTAACCGGACTAAAGAAGATATCCAAAGATGATGTATCAATAGTAACTCCTGCATTGGCGAATGCAAAAAGCGGAAGCACCACAAAGCTTACAAAAGGATAAAGTGCATGTTCGAGCCGTTGCAGGGGAGGAGTTGCGTCTTCGGTGAGGGAAGAAAATTTTTCAATGGTATGAGTGATCTTTTCTTCAGCTTCAACGGGATGTTTTTCTATGTCGCGGTAGTGTTGTTTTATTTCAAAAGAAAGCATTTTTGCTTTCCGTAGAAAAAGCGGGGTGTTTATCCTTTTGGAGGTAGGCACAGCAAAAGCAGCCAATACTGCAGCGATTGTGGCATGAACCCCTGAAAGCAAAATTGCCAGCCATAAACCGCCAATTCCCATAATCGCGTAAAAAAGCGTGTTTCTTATTCCAATAATATTTGCAGTTATCAGAATTAAAAGAAAGAAGGCGCCCACGGCAAGGCTTTCGATAGAAATTTCTGAAGTATAGAAAAAAGCGATAACCAGTACGGCCCCGAGATCATCTACAATGGCGATTGCTGTTAGGAGAATTTTCAGACTTAACGGAACTCTATCACCAAGCAAATAAAGAATACCAAGCGCAAAGGCGATATCGGTGGCCATGGGGATACCCCAACCGGAAACTCCGGGGCCCCCTGCATTTAAGTAATAATAAATGGCTGCCGGAACGAGCATACCCCCAATGGCTGCAGCCACAGGTAAAATAGATTTACCGAAGCTGGACAATTCTCCCTGCAGGATTTCCCTTTTTAGTTCCAGTCCAACCATAAAGAAAAAAATAGACATCAGGCCGTCATTTATCCACTGCAGTAGGTTTTTTCGTAAAAGAAAATCATTGATGCCAAGGTGGATATATTGTTTCCAGAAGCTGTGATAGGATTCAGCAAGGGGAGAATTAGCCACGATCATAGCCAGGATCGCCGAAAAGATCAACACCAGGCCAACCGAGGTCTGCTTTTCGATGAAATTCTTAATGGGCAGTAAAAAGTAAAGATCAAGGCCAGACTTTTTCATAATTCCTACTGATTTGATTTAA
>DATISX010000009.1:0-4036 GCA_035468275.1 Salegentibacter sp. | reverse complement strand
ACTTGCATATCTTGGACGTTCTATTCTTCGGCTGTAATCCAGAGTAAAGCTATGATCGTCTGATGCACGATACTGCAGGTATGCCGTAGGAAATAATTCAAAATATTCCTGAGAATTCACTTCATCCATAGAAAGGGAATGCCCTTCCAAATCGGTGTATTCTCCGCGTAAACCGGCCTGCATACTCCAACTTTCCCAGTCTTTGGAAATATTGGCGTAAGCAGCATAAACCATTTCATCAGACCTGAAATCATCAGAAAGGTCATCATAAAGATCTTCCAGGCTTTCGGCATTGGAAAAATCAATTCCACTGCTGGAATTTATAGTCGAAAGTTTTGCTCCGGTATCAAAATTTGCACTCCCGAAAGGGCTGGTGAAATCTATTTGTGCTGTCACAATATCGATCTCCTGGGCTGCATCTGTATTAAAAGATATGGTTTGGAACGGATCCCCGGCAGCATCAAAATAATCGGTTTCCACCATTTGAAGTCGATCCTGATCAAACCTGGTGTAATGAAGGTTGGAAGAAAAACTTCCTCCATTATCCATACTATGGGTATAGCCAAGGTTTAAGGCGATATTACTTTCATCATTCTCCAACTCACTTTCAGTAAATAAAGACATAGAACTTTGAAGCTGCTGATTAGCATTTTCGATATCTGTTTTAACCTTGTTATAAAAAGTTTTGTTGGGAGAAACCATAATATTAGAGGAAAAACTCAATCTGTTCTTCTCATCAAAATCGTAATCCAACATCACATTAGCATTATGAGCCCTGGAGCGTGTAACACGTTCAAAATCGGTATCCCAACGCGAATTTCCGGTATTTTGCGGACTTATAAAATTAATATAACTCTCATCCCTTTTGATCTCCTTCCTAGGGCTGAAACTGTAATTGGCAAATACATTAAGCTTGTCGCCTTTCCAGTAATGGCTTGTTCCCAGCTGGTATTTTGGAACAATTCCCTGCGTATACGCGCCTTCTACACTTCCCTTATAACCGGGAGTTAGCGCTGTAGAAGTATTGATATTTAAAATTGCACCGCCTTCAGCCTCGTATCTCGCGGGTGGATTAGTGATCACCTCGACCGATTTTAAATTTTCTGCGGAATAGCTCTGAAGCAAAGTGGTGAGTTCATCGGCCGTGAGTTGCACTTTCCGATCGTTAATATACACCGTCACGGCTCCGTTTCGAACCTGAAGTTGCCCCTGATTTAATATAACGCCCGGAGTTTGTTTTAAAACATCCCAGGAACTTCCACTGGAAAGCGTGGAATTTTCAACATCAAAGGTAATTCGGTCTATGCTGCGGGTTATTGTAGGTTTTCTGGCTTGTATGGTCACCTCATCCAGTTCTGAAGAGGAAACTCTGATCTCTATTCGCTGTAAATCAAGATCCTTATTGGTAACTTCTATTAATTCCTGGTGATCCTCGAAGCCGATAAAGCTGGTTTTCAAAAGGTATTGATCTGCTTCTACATTTTCGAATTCGAAGCCTCCGTTTTCTTCTGAAACCGTTCCTTTATAAACCGTAACCGAATCCTGCGCACTAAGTAAAATAACATTTGCGAAGGCAACAGGCTGGAGATTTTCGTCTATCAGTTTTCCGCGAACGGATTGCTGTGAAAAAGCCTGAGTGGAGATAATAAAAAGTAGGGTAAGCAGAAAATAAGAGTAACATTTCTTCATATAGATCAAAAGGACTTAAGGAAAATTCCTTCAAATATAATATTTCCTTAACAACTATCCCCTATTTCGGTGAATCTATTCAACAAAAGCTTGTCAATTTGGGTAAAAACGCCAATTCTTCTTAATCTTCTATAGCGTCATAAAGTACCTGTTGAATATTTGTTCTGGTATTTAAACTGTATAATCTCGAATTAGCCCGGGTAGGCAAAACACGGTTGGAAAGAAAGAGGTAAAGCAGGTCTTCTTCCGGGTCCATCCAGGCCATTATCCCTGTAAAACCTGTGTGGCCAAAGCTCGCTTTACTGGCATCTTTTGCCGTGTTGCTGCTTTCTCCTTTGTATTTAAGATATGGTTTATCGAATCCCAGGCCACGGTGATTGTCATTTTCAGGAAACTGGGCTTTGGTCCATTCCTTAAAAGTATCTTCTTCTATATAGCGCACTCCTGCGTATTCGCCCATATTCAGATACATCTGCATGAGCTTTGCAAGATCATTAGCAGTAGAGAATAATCCGGCGTTGGCCGATATTCCGCCCATCATCACGGCGCCCTCATCGTGAACCATGCCCTTTATAGCTTTATGCCTAAAAAAATAATCGTGCTCTGTAGGCACGATTATTTCTGAATTAAATTCTTCTAAAGGATTATAAGTTAAGGTTGTTGCCCCAAGCTTATCATAAAAATTTTCATTGATATAACTTCGGAAATCCTCTTCGGAAATTTCTTCTACTATTGTTGGCAGAAGATAAAAGGCGAGGCCCGAATATTTATACTTTGCCTCTTTTTCGAGTTCAGATTTTTTAATCGCGCTGAACATTTTCTTCTGATAATTACGGTGCAGCCATAAATTTTCGCTCACTTTCACCGGAAACCTGGCAGAAGAATCTTTTTTAAAAGTATTCCATCTGTAGCTACCGTTTTTGCGCAGGGTGTTTCTCCAATATGGAATCCAGGGTTTAAAACGAGCCTGGTGAGCCAAAATTTCCCTGAAAGGAACTCCAGCCTTATTTGAATTTCGAAATTCAGATAAATAAGAATCTATCCCGGCATCCAGATCAAATTTTCCTTCATCTGCAAGTTTCATAACAGCCGGCAAGGCCGAAGATATCTTAGTCACCGAAGCAAGATCGTACAAGTCGGTTTTTTTGACTTTTACTGTATCGCTGTAATCGTGCAGGCCATAGGCTTTATGAAAAACGACTTTTCCCTTTCTGGCTACCAGAATCTGGCCGCCTGGAATAGCTTTCATATCCATTGCCTGTTGCATAAGCGAATCTATTCCTCCATACAGAATTTCAGAATTCATTCCGGCATCTTCGGGGCTGGTGTATTTAAACCGCAATCCACCTTCCACTTCCAGGCCTTCCCCTGATTTGAATTTTTTGCCTACACTAACCGGTAGTTTACCATTTGCACCAACTCCGCCAAAAATAAGTTGCGCAGCAAGTTCCTGTGTAATTTTATTATCCTGATAAGTGAGAATTAATCCAGGTGCATTTTCTACTCCTTTAAGTTTATCCAGAGAATAAGGGTTTTTAAAGTAAGCGACTAAGCTGTTTTTTTCTTCAAAGATCTCGCCCATCAGGTTTTGGACGTCTTTCGAAAACTTCATTGTATTTCGCGGAAAACGACTCTCATCATGAATTCCGGCAATTATATAATCAAAGTCTTTTAACTCCTCAAAGATTTCTTTTAATTCTGAAATTTTAGCATCCATCCCTACCTGAAAGTGCTTCACCTTTGTGTAAAGACTTAAACTTTTCTGGAAAACAGTTTTTTTCTCTGCGCCAAAGGAAACCGAAGCGATCTTCACATCCTGAAATTCCTTTATTGGTAAAACATCTTCATCATTTTTCAACACAGTAAGCGAAGCCTCAACCCGTTTACGGTTTAGCCATTCTGCTTCCAGAGTGGAAATTTCCTCATCTATATTCTCTAAAAGAACCGGTTGATATTCATTTAATCCTACCCATTGTTTTACGGCCAGCAGCTTTCTAACCCGTTTATCAATTTCCGCCTGAGAAATAAGTCCCTGATTAATCGCTTTTCTTATTTCAGCGATCGCTTTAGGCACGTCTTCGGTAAATTCCAGCAGGTCATTCCCGGCCAGGATAGCATCTTTATCAACCACTCCGGGTTCATTACCTTCAGTAACGCCTTTCATATTCATCGCATCGGTGACGATCAATCCCTCAAAGCCTAATCTCTCCTTGAGAATTCCGGTAATTATTGGTTTAGATAAAGTTGATGGCACACCGGTTGAATCCAGAGCAGGTATATCCAAATGAGCTACCATTACTCCTCCAATTCCGGCGTCAATAAGTTTTTTGAAAGGATGCATTTCCAG
>DATISX010000008.1:0-3900 GCA_035468275.1 Salegentibacter sp. | reverse complement strand
ACGTAAGCTTATTTCCAATTCTGGCCTCGATAGCAATTTTCATCTATATGATGATGACAACAGGACAAAGTATGGCACAGGCGCAACAGCCGGGTATGCCTAATATGAAGTTCATCATGTATCTTTCTCCTCTGTTGATGTTATTCTTCTTTAATAACTACGCGAGTGGATTATCTTTATACTACTTCACTTCCAACATGATTACCATTGGAATTATGTTAGTGATTAAATATGTGATCATTGATGAAGATAAAATACACGCCAAGATCCAGGAGAACAAGAAGAAACCTAAAAAGCAAAACAGGTTTACCAGAAAGATGCAGGAAATGATGGAACAGGCAGAACAACAGCAGAAACAAAAAGGAAAAAAATAGTTTAAAAATTTTCCGATAAAAAAAGCCCCTTCGTTAAACACGAAGGGGCTTTTCACATTAAAACAGATTACTACAATTCAGGTAGGATAACAGTATCAAGCACATGGATTACGCCATTGTTCGCTTGTACATCGGCAGCTACAACCGTAGCGGTTCTTTCATTAAAATCAGTTATAGTAACGTCATCTCCAAGATTTACAGTAAAGGATTCACCATTTAGGGTTTCTACCATCATCCCATCAGTAAGGTCAGCAGAGCGAACATTAGCTCCTGCCACCACGTGATAGGTTAAAACAGCCGACAAAGTTTCAGTTGGAATATCCCCCAAACCAGATACTTCAAGTTCTTCCAAAAGTGCAACGAAGGCATCATTAGTAGGGGCAAAAACGGTAAATGGAGCTGGGGTATCAGTCATTTGCAGGGTTTCCACGAAGGTGAAATCCTCTTCGCGGGTTAGGGCTGTAACAAGAATTTCAAAAGTAGGATCGGCAGTAGCGAAATCCACAATATCTGGTAAGCCAATCACTGCATCCACAGCGTGAATAACTCCATTGTCTACCTCAATATCGGCATTGGTCACTTCAGCCATCCCGTTAATCACCACACCGTCTTCAGTATTTATATACATACTTAATGGTTCTTCAGAAGCCATTCCTGTAGCCATACTGTTAATATAGCCGGTAGAAAGATCGGAAGCCATAATCTCTCCGGACTGCACATGGTTAAGAAGAACTTCTCTTAAAAGATCTTCCGGCACGTCATCAAGACTATCAAAATCATTGTCCGATAAAAAAGCATTGAAAGCCGCGTTGTTTGGCGCGAAAACTGTGTAATTTGCATCACCGTCCAGAGATGCTGTTAATCCTGCAACTTCTAATGCAGCTGCAAGGGAAGAATAATCATCGTTTTCAGCGACAAAGTCAACGATACTGTTAGAAGGCACAATAATGTCTCCTGCTTCATCGTCATCACTGCACGATACAAACCCTGTCACTAAAAAAGCGATAAGGGCAAATTTGGTAACTGTTGAAATAAAATTCATTTTTTTAAGTTTTTGTTATAATGTAAAAATACAGCAGGAAGAAACATAATCTTGTTTAATATTTGTTAATTATGTTTAAACACAAGTTAAAGTATTTATTCTTAATCTTTTGCGTTCCTCTCTTTGCTCAGGAAAAATTAAATCAAACCGACGAGCAGGGCAGGCGACATGGCAGCTGGAAGGTTAATTTTGAAGGCACCACAGAGCTGAAATTCGAAGGAACCTTTCAGCATGGAAAGGAAACCGGGAAGTTTAAATTCTATAAAAAGGGAATCCAGGATCATCCCACGGCTATAATGGAATTTGAAAATGAATCAACTGCAGAGGCTACTTATTACACCCAGGAAGGAAAACCCATAAGCCAGGGCATGATGAAGAATAAGCAAAGGGAAGGTACCTGGGTATATTTCCATAATAAATCGGAAGACACCATGATGGTTGAAAATTATTCCGAGGGACAATTAAACGGATACCAGATCACCTATTTCCCTGATGGAGGAACTGCTGAAAAGACCGAATATAAAAATGCTAAGAAAAACGGCGAAAGTCTTATTTATGGCAAAAACGGGCAGGTCCTGCAGGATTTAAATTACAAGGATGGCGAACTCCACGGCCCGGCAGTTTACTACGATGCCACGGGCAAAAAGATTATGGAAGGCGAATACCGGGAAGGCCGAAAGACAGGAAACTGGCATAATTTTGAAAACCGGAAAATCCCTGTAAATAGAGATCAATAAAAACAAAAAATATTATATTTAACTCTAAAACCTAAAATGTTATGAAGAAATTATTTGCACTTTTAGCCGTATTTATGATGTTCACTGCCTGTGACAGTGATGACGATGCCAATGAGGGAGATGACCCAATCCTGGGAACCTGGTTTCTTGTAGACTGGAATATTCCTACTGTTGAAGGCCCAACAGAATGTAACATGGAATCTAATATTGTATTTAATGCCGATAATACTGCCGATACTGAATTCTACGAAGAAGTGGAGGGAAATTGTGTTTCTGATGTACAATCAGGAGAATGGGAAGCTCACGGAAATAATCAATATACTTTCGAAGTCCCCAACATTGGAGAACAAAGGGGAACCGTCACTTTTGAAGGCAATAACCGTTTTACTTTTACCCTTACCGGCATAAGTATGACTTTCGAGAAATAATTAAGTTTTAAATTAAAATTAAGCGGTTTAATACGTAATAGTTTTAAACCGCTTTTTTATTATACCACAATAAGCAAGCATTATCCCTCCCCTCTTCTTTATCCTGAATATTTCGTAATTTCGCAGCCTGCTTTCCGACTTTCTCTTCGGAAAGAAAACAAAAGGAGCTCAATGAAAAAGAAAGTTGTAGTAGGTTTATCGGGCGGAGTAGATTCCAGTGTTTCCGCATATCTTTTGCAGGAGCAGGGCTATGAGGTAATCGGTCTTTTTATGAAAAACTGGCATGACGATTCGGTGACTATTTCTGATGAATGCCCATGGCTTGACGACAGTAACGATGCAATGATGGTGGCCAATAAGCTAGGCATCCCTTTCCAAACGGTAGATCTTAGCGAGCAATATAAGGAGCGAATCGTGGACTATATGTTCAACGAGTACGAAAAAGGTCGTACACCCAATCCCGATGTGCTGTGCAACCGGGAAATAAAATTTGATGTCTTTATGAAGATTGCCCTCTCCCTTGGCGCTGATTATGTAGCGACCGGGCATTATTGCCGAAAAGGAGAGATAGAAAAAAACGGAGAGACTATTTATCAATTGCTTTCCGGAAAAGACAATAATAAAGACCAGTCTTATTTCCTTTGTCAGCTTACCCAGGATCAGCTTTCAAAAACCCTCTTCCCTATCGGAGAATTACAAAAATCTGAAGTTCGCCGTATCGCTTCAGAACAGAATTTAGTAACTGCCGATAAAAAGGATTCTCAAGGCTTATGTTTCATTGGGAAAGTTCGTCTTCCTGAATTCCTTCAGCAGAAACTCCAGCCTAAAGAAGGTGTGATCGTGGAAATTGATTCTGAAAAAGATTTTTTTAAAACCGAAACTCCTGACTTCAGCAATAAACAGGAAGAATTAGAATTTTTCTCAAAAAAGTTTGAATATTCCACCAGGGACGGTAAGGTAGTCGGTAAACACCAGGGCGCCCATTATTTTACCAAAGGTCAGCGAAAGGGTCTTGCCGTTGGTGGCACCCCGGAACCTCTCTTTGTTATCGATACTGATGTAGAAGAAAATGTGATCTATACCGGCCAGGGAAAAGATCACCCCGGAATTTACCGGAAAGCCTTATTTATTAATAATGAGGAAGTCCATTGGGTGCGCAAAGATCTAGCTATTAAAGCCGATGAATCCCTGGAAGTAATGGCGAGAATCAGGTACAGGCAACCACTTCAGAAAGCCACTCTTCACCAAACCGAAAACGGAATGTACGTGGTTTTTGAAGAGCCACAGGCTTCTATTACCGAAGGACAATTTGTTGCCTG
>DATISX010000007.1:0-11716 GCA_035468275.1 Salegentibacter sp. | reverse complement strand
GGTAAGAAAAAAGTGAAAAATCCAAAAAGGAAACTCTTATTTCGGTTTACTTTAAACTGGTTCATATCCAGTTCAAGTCCCGCAATAAACATTATATAAAGAAGTCCTATTTTGGAAAAAAGATCTATCGCAGCATTTTGTTCCAGGAGACCGAAACCATAAGGACCTATGATAATTCCGGAGATAATTAAAACAATAATCCCCGGAATATTAATTCTTTTGAAAATTATGGGAGAAACCAGGATTATGACCAGAATAAGGGAAAATACTAAAACGGGATTGCTAAAAGGAAGGGTAAATTCGTGATGAAGTATATCTATAAATTCGTTCATTTTAATCTTTTTAAAATACCTGGTTAAGGAGTAAAAATAGAAAAAATAGTGCTAATGCAGGATTAAATGCTATTACATTTGAAATAGTGCAAAAATTATTGATAAACTCTTTTAAACCAACAAGCATAATTGATGTTTTAGTCACATTATTACAAAAATGCTGATAAGCACAATAGATAATCTTACCACATTTAGTAATTTGCAGGTATTCAAAACCTCATTGTGAACCTATGAAATTATATCCTATAGAAGCCGGAAATTTTAAACTCGACGGAGGGGCGATGTTTGGAGTTGTCCCCAAAACCCTCTGGAACCGCACCAATCCTGCCGATGAAAACAACATGATAGATATTGCCGCGCGTTGCCTTTTAATTGAAGATGGCGACAGGCTTATCCTTATTGATACGGGAATGGGTGATAAGCAAAGCGAAAAATTCTTCAGCTATTATTACCGCTGGGGAGATCATTCCATAGATAAATCGCTAAAAAAACACGGCTTTCATCGCGATGATATCACCGATGTTTTTATGACTCACCTTCATTTTGATCATTGTGGCGGAAGCATTCAATGGAATAAAAACCGAACAGGATACGAACCGGCCTTTAAAAACGCCCGATTCTGGAGTAATAAAGAACATTGGTTATGGGCTACCCAGCCAAATGCCAGGGAAAAAGCATCATTTTTAAGGGAAAATATCATCCCGATGGAGCAAAGTGGGAAACTTCATTTTCTTGACAGAAAAAATGATGAATCCTTTAAACCTGCCGAAAATCTACCTTTTGGCGTATTGTTTGTAGATGGTCATACTGATAAGCAAATGATTCCACATATAACTTACAAAGAAAAAACGCTGGTTTTTATGGCAGATCTACTTCCCACAGCGGGGCATATTCCGCTGCCTTATGTTATGGGTTACGATACCCGCCCTTTATTAACCCTGCCTGAAAAAGATAAATTTCTGAAGCAGGCTGCTGAGAAAAATTTCTATCTTTTTTTGGAACATGATGCACACAACGAAATCATTAGTCTTAAAAACACCGAAAAAGGTGTAAGACTCGACCAAACATTTACTTTTAACGAACTTTTTAACCAAGAATAAATCATGAAAATACCTTTGTTACGGCACGCTCTAATACTTGCAGCGGCTGGAATTATTACAGGTTGCAGCAGTACTTCGCCGCAAATAGTTTCTACTCCAATTGCCAATATAGATTCTTTGCCTTTAAAAATTACAGATCTCTCTGAAACCGAATTAAAAGGATGGGGTGGCGCCGATCTTACTACCGATACTATCCCAGGAATGAGCGTGAATCGAGCTTATGAAGAGATTATAAAGAAGAATAAAGGCCAAAAGGTTATTGTGGCGGTTTTAGATAGCGGGGTTGATATAGATCATGAAGACCTGCGCAGTGTAATTTGGGTAAACCGGGACGAGATTCCCAACAATGGAAAAGATGACGATAACAATGGTTATATAGACGATATTCACGGCTGGAATTTCCTTGGCGATGCTGTTGAAGAAAACATGGAATATACCCGTATAATGAAAAGACTTCAGCCTAAATATGAAGGGAAATCGGCAAGTTCCATAAGCACAGCAGATCGCGCTGAATATATCTATTATCAGGAAGCTAAAGCCGAATATGAAAAAGAGTACAACGAAACTCTTCAGAATAAAAATCAGTATGAAGCGATCAAAAAACAACTTGTAGCTGCCCATTCTGCCGTATCTTCACAGTTAGGAAAAGAAGATTACACCAATGAAGAATTAAGGGCCCTTGAAACTACAGATCAACAATTAGCTCAATATAAAGCAATGTTGCTTCAAATACAGGCTAATGTTAACGAAAACATCCCTGAAGCCCTGAAAGAACTTGATGAGGCCATAGAATATTTTGCCGGTAGAGTAGATACTCATTTTAACCTTGAGCTTGACGGAAGAGCGCCGGTAGGTGACGATCCTTACGATATTACCGATACTGATTACGGAAATAATAAAGTTGCGGGTCCCGATCCTAAAAAAGAGGATGCTCAACACGGTACTCACGTTGCAGGAATAATTGCTGCTAACAGGGAAAATAACCTGGGAATTAAAGGAGTTGCCAATAATGTGGAGATTATGGTTGTACGGGCAGTTCCTGATGGTGACGAATATGATAAAGACATCGCCCTTGGAATACGTTACGCCGTTGATAACGGGGCTAAGATCATTAACACCAGCTTTGGAAAATATTTCTCACAAAATCCTGAATGGGTGAATGAGGCAATAAAATATGCTGCTGAAAATGATGTATTAATTGTAAATGCTTCAGGAAATGAAGGAATAGATCTTGATGAAAAACGAGTATATCCAAATGATCAAAGCCCTGAAAACCCAAATGAAATTTCTAATAATGTTCTAAGTATAGGCGCCTTAAATTTCGAATACGGTTCTAAACTGGTAGCTGGATTTTCCAACTACGGAAAACTTAATGTTGACGTTTTTGCGCCGGGAACCAAGATCTGGTCAACAACGCCCAATAATGAATATGAATATTTACAGGGAACCTCTATGGCAGCTCCGGCAGTTTCAGGAGTAGCGGCGGTAATCCGTTCTCTTTATCCTAAGCTAAGCGCCGCTCAGGTAAAACAAATTATTATGGATAGTGGTATAAGCACCAACACCTCGGTATTAGTAGGGGAAGAGGGCAGAAACACTAAAAAGTTCAATGAACTTTCAGTATCCGGAAAAATGGTAAACCTTTATAACGCTTTAATTTTAGCAGCACAAACGAAATAATCAATTATGAAGAAAATCTTTTTAAGTTTAACCGTACTGGCAACCTCTTTAATGGTAGCCCAAAACAATACCAATTACTGGCAACAGCATGTAGACTACAAAATGGAAGTAGACATGAATGTTGAAAACTTCCAATATACAGGAACACAGGAACTGGAATACACCAACAATTCACCAGATACCCTTAAAAGGGTGTTTTATCATCTTCAATTCAATGCTTTCCAGCCGGGAAGTGAAATGGATGTGCGTTCCCGTACTATCCAGGATCCGGACAGAAGGGTAGGAGATAGAATTTCAAAATTAACTCCTGAACAAGAGGGGTATTTAAGAGTCTCCAGTCTAACACAGGATGGAGCAACGCTTGACTATGAAGAAGTAGGAACTATTTTGGAGGTAAAACTTCAGGAACCAATTCTTCCGGGAGAAAAAACCGTTTTTGAAATGGAATTTAACGGGCAGGTGCCCGAGCAGATCAGAAGATCGGGAAGGAATAGTTCCGAAGGAATCGCTCTTTCCATGACGCAATGGTATCCTAAATTAGCTGAATATGATTTTGAAGGCTGGCACGCCGATCCTTACATAGGCCGTGAATTTCACGGGGTATGGGGAGATTTTGATGTGAAACTAACTATTGATAAAGATTACACCGTAGCCGCAACAGGATATCTTCAGAATGGCGATGAAATTGGGCACGGTTACACAGACGAAGAGGTAGAAGCAACAGGCGACACGCATACCTGGCACTTTGTTGCTCCAAAAGTTCACGATTTCACCTGGGCCGCAGATCCTGAATATATTCACGATGTAAGAATTGCCGAAGACGGAACCGAACTACACTTTTTTTACAAAGACAATGAAGAAATCAAGGAAAACTGGAAAAACCTTCAGTCTAAAACAGAAGAATTATTACTTTTCTTCAACGAAAAAATAGGTCCTTATCCATGGGATCAGTACACTGTTGCCCAAGGTGGAGACGGTGGAATGGAATATGCCATGTTAACCCTAATCACCGGCGAAAGAAACTTTCAGAGCCTTGTGGGGGTAACCGCACACGAACTTGCTCACGCCTGGTTTCAGCATTTAATGGCGACAAACGAAAGCAAACATGAATGGATGGACGAAGGTTTTACTTCATACATTTCCAGCGAAGCGATGAACCTTGTAATGCAAACCAATGCAGAGAATCCACACACAGGTTCTTACCGCAGCTATCTTCAACTAGCAAATTCAGGAGTTGAGCAACCTCAAACCACCCATGCCGATCGTTATAGCTTGAACGCTGCTTACGGCGCAACTGCCTATTCCAAAGGAGCTGTTTTTCTCGCTCAATTAGGCTATGTGATAGGAAGGGAAAATCTGGAAAAAACCCTTAAGAGATACTATGATGACTGGAAATTTAAACATCCAACACCAAATGACTTTAATCGTGTAGCCGAAAAGGTTTCAGGTGCAGAATTAGACTGGTATTTAACTGACTGGACACAAACCACAAACCGCATAGATTACGCGATTAAAAGCGTGGAAGAAGAGGGTGAAAATTCCACAAAAATCACCCTGGAGAGAATTGGGGAAATGCCAATGCCTGTTGAAGTAAGCCTGCGGCTTAAAAACGGGGATCACCAAATACATTACATCCCGTTGCAAATGATGCGTTGGGATAAAGAAGCCGAAACCGAAAATTGGATCCAGGAGAAAGACTGGGCCTGGGCTTATCCTACCTATGAACTTAGTGTTGACCTACCTTTAAGTGAAATTGAAAGTATAGAAATTGATGATACTCAATTAATGGCCGATGTAGATCGCGCTAATAACGTTTATCCTTCAGAAGAAGCTGAAATTGAATAATTGAGTTTTCTCATTTAATTCCAAAGCCCTTCTTAACCGAAGGGTTTTTTTATTAAATAATTTATAGTTGAAGTCATTCAGAATAAAAGCTATCCTTACTTTTGGAGTATGGATGAGCGTTTTGGAAAGCAGGACAAATTAAAGAGCAAAAAGCTAATAGAAGATCTTTTTACCCGGGGAAAATCGGTTAAGAAATTTCCTTTAAAACTGGTGTATCTTCCGATTAATACTTCAGACGGTCCACAATTAAAAACCGGTGTTTCAGTACCAAAAAAACTCGTCAAAACCGCCCCAAACCGCAATCGGATTAAACGCCTGATGCGTGAAGCTTTCAGAAAAAATAAGTATCTTGTAACTAATGATATAACCGGTTCCTATGCTTTTATGTTTATTTATATTTCAAGGGATAAAACCGATTATGAGAGTTTAAATAACACCATGATAAAACTCCTGCAGAGCTTTGTTGAAAAGAAAAAACAGGATTAATAATTCTCCCCCGAAGTTTAATTTACTTTATTATGAAGAAGAATCTTTTAAAAAAAGTCGGTATCCTGATACTTGGTGGCGGACTAATTTTCAGCACACTTGGGTTTAAATCTGATTTCTTTGAGATCGCCAAGCAAATAGAGATCTTCACTACGCTTTTCAAGGAGATCAATATGAATTATGTTGATGAGACCAATCCGGCAGAACTTATGGACACAGCAATCCAGTCTATGCTTGCCGATCTCGATCCATATACCAATTACTGGAATGAACAGGATGTGGAAGCCGCTAAGATCAATAATTCGGGTGAATACACCGGAATTGGCGCCTTGGTGAAAGCTACCCCAGAATTTATTAAAGTTATTGAACCTTACAAGGATTATCCTGCCGATAAAGCCGGTTTAAAGGCCGGAGACGAAATAATTCAGATTGGAGATATCAGGGTTTCAGAATTTAAAGAAGACGCGAGAGAGCTTTTAAATGGTGCTGCAAACACAAGCCTTAAAATCATCTATAATCGCAGAGGAGAAACCAAAACCACCAGTTTGGTACGCGGTGCCGTAGATCTAAAAGCCGTTCCTTTCTATAAACTTCTTGAAGATAAAAGCGGATATATCGTTTTATCCCGGTTCAATGCCAGAGCTTCTTCAGAAACGGCAAGGGCGCTAAAAGATCTTAAAAATCAGGGTGCTGAAAAGATTATTCTGGATCTTAGAGGAAATCCCGGCGGACTTTTAGGCGAAGCGATAAATGTTAGCAATATTTTTCTTCAGAAAGGAGAGTTGATAACCACCACAAAATCTGTAATTGAAAAATATAACAAGCAATATTTTACCCAAAAAGAGCCCCTGGATACACAAATTCCTTTGGTAGTTATCGTTAACGGCAGAAGTGCTTCGGCAAGTGAGATTGTAGCCGGTGCTATTCAGGACCTGGATAGGGGAGTTGTAGTTGGCGCCCGAAGTTTTGGAAAAGGCCTGGTGCAACGCCCAAAAGAACTGGCTTACGGGACACAACTTAAGGTAACTATCTCCAGATATTATACGCCCAGTGGAAGATGCATCCAATCCCTTGATTACAGAAGCAGGGATGAAAAAGGAGACGCGGTAAAATTTGAAGATAACAATGAGTTTAAAACCCGAAACGGTAGAAAGGTTTTTGATGGCGGTGGGATACTTCCCGATGTAAAACTGGAAACTTCAGAATACAGCGATATTACCAACGCATTATTGTTGGAAGACGCGATTTTTGATTTCGCGACAGATTATTATTATACCCATGAACTGGAAAATCCTGAAGATTTTAGATTTACCGACAATGATTTTAAAGACTTCAGCGAATATCTGGAAAAAATAGATTTTAACTATCAGACAAAGACCGAAAAAGAATTGGAAAAGGTTTTAATCGCAGCAAAAGAAGAAGGATTTGAGAAGGATATAATCAGTAATTATAAAGATATTTCAGAAGGGCTTAATCGATTGAAAAAACAGGAACTTCAGGATAAAAAACCCGAAATAGTGAGTTTGCTCACTGATGAAATTATCAAACGATATTTCTACAAAGAAGGGCTTTATGAACATTACGTTGAACATAACCCTGAAATCATGGAATCGCTCGCAATTCTTAATAATCCAGGACGATATTCAGAAATATTAAAATAGTTATTCTTTAACCATTGCGATATGGGGAATCCCATCTTCCAGGTAACCCTCCCCTGTTGTAATGAATCCGTGTGATTTATAAAATTTTATAAGATATTGCTGTGCTGAAAGTTTTATTTTATTTGTTTTATATCGCTCTTCAATGGCTTGAATTGAAGCTTTAAGGATTTCATGACCATAACCAAATTTTCGGTGATTTTCTTTAACGATAACACGCCCTATTGAGGCTTCTTCAAAGTAAAGTCCTTTATCGAAACAACGGGTATACGCCACGAGAACATCATCTTTATAACCCATAATATGAAGGGCTTTTTGATCTTTACCGTCAATGTCCTGGTAAACGCAATCCTGTTCTACTACAAAGACTTCAGAACGAAGTTGGAGGATGTCGTAAAGCTGAGTTAAACTAAGTTCTTTAAAGGTTTTAATTATTATTTTCATAAGCTATTTCTAATCCTGAACTATAAGATCTTTAGAATCACATTTCCCAAATTCTGGCTGAATATTCACGTGATTAATTCCGAATTCATGAGAAACTATTTCTTCAATCTCTTCGAGAATTTCGTCAAATTTAGACAATGGGATATCTACATTAAAATCTACATGTGCTTCCAGATGAGTTTCATCTTCATTTAATTGCCAGACATGAACATGATGAACATTTTTAATTTCGGGAATTTCACAAATTTTAGTTGCTATTTCCTCCAGAGGTAATTCAATTGGGGTGAAAAGCATTAAAACCCTGGTAGAGCTTTTTAAAAGGTCCCAGCCTACAATTATTAAATAAAGGGCTATTATGAGCGTTAGCACGCTATCAACCCAATAAAACTGGTAATATTTCATTAAAAGTCCACCTATTAAAACTGCTACCGAAGCAAGCATATCTGTAAATAGATGTAGATAGGCAGATCGCAGATTCATATTGTTTTTACTGTCTTTTTTAAGCAGCAAAACACTGAATCCGTTTCCTAAAATTGCAAGCAATGCAAGCCAGATTACCAGCCCTGAATTAATTTCCTGTGGATTCCTAAACCTATCTATCGCTTCAAAAATAAGTAAGACAGCAACAATAATAAGGGTTGCTGCATTTATAAAAGCTGCAATAATTTCGGCTCTTTTATAACCAAAAGTCCGGTTAAGTGAAGCATCCTTTTTAACCAGTTTATTAGCTATATAACTAATTATCAAGGAAATTACATCACTAAAATTATGCAGGGCATCAGAAAGGAGAGCAAGACTTCCGCTTAATATTCCACCAACAACCTGGGCCGCAGTAATTCCTATATTAAGAATTATAGATATTAACAGGTTACGTCCGGCGGTTTCCTTTCCATGCGAATGCTTGTGACCCATTATTTATCTACAGGAATTTTATCTATTCTATTCTGGTGACGGCCACCTTCAAATTCGGTTTCGAGAAAAATTTTAACCATATCCAGCGCCTGATTTTCTGAAACAAACCTGGCAGGAATACTTAGAACATTGGCGTTATTATGTTCACGCGCTAGTTTTGTAATCTCACCGGTCCAGCAAAGAGCAGATCTTATTCCCTGGTGCTTATTTGCGGTCATATTAGCACCATTTCCGCTGCCGCAAATAATAATTCCCCAATCTACCTTCTTGTTTTCAACATCGTCGGCAACAGGATGGATAAAATCAGGATAGTCTACACTATCTTCAGTATCGGTTCCGTAGTTAATAACTTCAATTCCTTTTTGTTTAAGGAGTTCTACCACCTTTTTTTTGTACTGAGTACCGGCGTGATCATTTCCAATTGCTATTTTCATAGTTGTGTGTTTAGAGGTAACAAAGGTAAAAAAAGCGCTTATTAACCCCTCAAAAACCTATTGTTAATTACTTTTTAAAATCCCTTTAAAATCAAGGCATTAATGTTTACAAGGCATTGTGGATAACCCATGATGAGAATATGAGAAACTTTTTTGGAGATGAAGATTTTAATTTCAATAGCAATTTTTAGCTGAGTTAATCAAATTATAAGTCGGTTATTTCTTCTCAAGTTATCAGCAACCAAAATCAGGTTGTAAACAATGTTGAAATCTAAAAATATCACCAATTGTAATTAAGATATATTTATCAACCTTTGTTAAGTAAATCCTAAATTAAGAAGATTTTCAGTTACTTAGAGAAATTTAAACCTGTTAATAAGATGTTATAAAAAACCATTAAGCAAGAAATCAAATTTTAAGAGAAATACTTGTTCTACAAATTAACAGACTATAATAAGCAACATTTTAATTTTTAGAAAAAAGAAAAAGAAATAATAGTAATATATAATGTTAACAACTAAACTACCTTTAAATGAGGATTGGTATTTTGAAAATCTTCGATGATCTTTTTTGCACGCTTAAAATCTTCGTGGTGAACCAGAAGATGTATCCCTCCCAGGGCATTGGAATAAAAAGGTAAAAGTCCGGCAAGAGTTTCATTCTTTTTTAAAAACCTTATACTTGCATCCTCCAATATTCCTTGTATAATAAGGTATTCGTACTGATAAGTGAAAACAGCGATAAGCAAATAACCATTCATAGGTTTGCCGTTTTAAAAGTTAAAATTGATAGTTACTGCTGAAAAGTAAGGTTTGTATAAGTATATTCCTGAGCCATAGGAAAACTATATATTTCTATCTCTGTTTTCTTATTAAGGGAACGATTAATTTGGCTGACATAGAACAATATCCCTATAAGAAAAATCAGGAAAAACATTAATGATAATTTAGTGGGATTAGTCATTATAAAACTGTGATTAATTCAAAATTAGCCTAACGAAGGCTTTTATAAGTTAAATCTAATTTAAGGAATTTTTAAGATATTTATAACAAATTGAACTTTGAAGCCAAAAAACAGGGGTTTTCCCTAGGTTTTGAAAATCAGTTAAATAAATGTAAAAATCGACGCTAAACCCCGTCTTAACAAAACTTTACATTCAAAACATATGCATATGACTTATAAGCTGTAATTTTATATTTTTAATAATACACATGAATAGAAAGAAGAAAAATACGTCTAAAGTACCGGGAAACCTGGAAAAAAGCATAATTGATATATTACGAAAAGATGGCGGTCAAGCCTTCAATTATAAACAAATTGCATCCAAACTGGAGGTAAATGATGCCAACAGCCGTAATCAGATCATAAAAAAATTATCACAATTAGCCGCAAAGAAACAAATTGAAGAGGTGGAACGCGGTAAATTTAAAATTAACGATCATCGCGATTATTACCGTGGAATCATAGATATGACTACTAAAGGTTACGCCTATGTGGTAGTGGAAGATCTTGATGATGATGTCTTTATTTCACAAAATCATTTAAATACCGCTTTTAACGGAGATGAAGTAGAAATATATATCTATAATCGCAGGCGGAATAAGAAATCTGAAGGAGAAGTAACTAAAATTCTAAAACGCAAGCGTACCGAATTTGTTGGGGTGCTTCAGCTGAAAAAAGATTTTGGATTTGTGGTTATAGACGATCCTAAAATGTACACCGATGTTTTTGTTCAGAAGAACAAAATGGCCGAAGCACAAAATGGAGATAAAGTTGTTGTTGAAATTGAAGAATGGCCAGAAAAAGCTGATTCTCCCTTCGGAAAAATTACAAAAGTTTTGGGTACTCCCGGAGAACATCATACCGAGATCCATGCAATTTTGGCCCAGTATGGTTTGCCTCACGATTTTCCGCCGGAAGTGGAAGAGTATGCCGATAAAATTGATACATCAATAAAAGAAGAGGAGATCAAAAAAAGGCGGGATATGCGAGATGTTCTGACTTTTACTATTGACCCTGAAGATGCTAAGGATTTTGATGATGCCTTAAGTTTTCAGAAACTTGAAAATGGAAATTACGAAATAGGAATTCATATTGCCGATGTTGCGCATTACGTTCAGCCCGGCAATATTTTAGATGAAGAGGCCTATGAAAGAGCGACTTCGGTTTACCTGGTAGACCGTGTGGTTCCCATGTTGCCTGAGGTGCTTTCCAATAATGCATGTTCCCTTAGACCAAATGAAGAAAAATATACTTTTTCAGCAGTTTTTGAGATAGATAAGAATACAAAAATCCAAAAGGAATGGTTTGGAAGAACCGTTACTTATTCTGATGCGCGCTTCGCTTATGAGGAAGCTCAGCATATTATAGAAACTAAAGGAGGAGACATTCCTGCGGAAATTTCTATTCAGGAGGAGGCTTATTCAGTTAAAGATGAAATTGTTGAGGCTGTAACGATAATGAACGATTTGGCTAAAACTATGCGTTCTAAAAGAATGCGGGAAGGAGCAATTTCCTTTGATAAAGTTGAAGTCAAATTCGAATTGGATGAAGAAAATGAACCGGTAGGAGTTTTCTTCAAAACCTCGAAGGATGCTAACAAACTCATTGAGGAATTTATGTTACTGGCCAATCGAAAGGTTGCAGAATTTATAGGAAAACAGAAGGAAAAGAAAACATTTGTCTACCGTTGTCACGACGAACCAGATGATTCTAAATTGGCTGCTTTAAGCAGTTTAGTTTCAAAATTTGGGCATAAACTAAATCTCAAGGATAAAAAATCTGTTAGTTCTTCGCTTAATAATTTATTGGAAAGTGTGCAGGGA
>DATISX010000006.1:0-11962 GCA_035468275.1 Salegentibacter sp. | reverse complement strand
GAATCTTCTATCTCAGAATTCAGGAAATCCCGAACCTGGTTTAATTTCAGAATTCTTTTATAGGGAACTTCAAAAGCTTCATTTCCCCGGCGCAGATATACCAGTTGATCGGGATCCAACCGATTGCTTTCCTGAAGGATGCCGTTCTCATATAATTTATCCAGGCTCGAGTTTACAAAGTCTTCAATTGGCTTTTGCCGGATATTCAAAATACTATCGGTGAAAACCAGTTCGATTTCAGCTATTGCCTGCTCTTTGATTGTCGGAAGTACGGTTTCATCAAGCTGAAAATACGGCGTATGATTTTGGGTAATTTCCTGTCTCTCGGCCTGGATTTCTTCTTCTGTTTTCAGAATAGCAAAATCAAAGGGCGCGTAAAGGTTTTCATACTGCCAGGGTTTTCCCTTAGGGATTTCATATTTAAATTTTCCTCCCTTGGGCAGTAGGTACACAATTAAAACTGCAGTAAGTGCAAACAGGAATACTTTGTAAAAAAGAGCCTGATTTTTATATAGGCTATTTACGAATTTTGTCATACAAAAGGACTATAGCTCAAATGTACTAAAAAATAGACGTGAATAGTGAGCAGTAGGCCAAGTTCGTTTTAAAATCACTAAATTCGCAATGAAGGAAAACTAAAATAAAACATATTATGAAAGAAGTTGTAATTGTAAGTGCTGCACGTACTCCAATTGGGAGTTTTTTAGGCAGCCTTTCCACTGTTCCAGCCACAAAATTAGGATCTGTTGCCATTAAAGGCGCTTTAGATAGAATTAACCTGAAACCGGAATTGGTTGAAGAAGTATTGATGGGAAATGTGATTCAGGCCAATGTTGGCCAGGCCCCGGCAAGACAAGCGGCTCTTGGAGCCGGAATCCCCGATACCGTGCCATGTACCACCGTTAATAAAGTTTGCGCCAGTGGAATGAAGGCTGTTATGCAAGCAGCACAATCTATTATGCTTGGCGATAACTCCATAGTTGTTGCCGGTGGAATGGAAAATATGAGTTTAATTCCGCATTATGTTCAAATGCGTCAGGGGCACAAATTTGGCCCTGCCACGATGATTGACGGAATGCAACGCGATGGTCTTGTAGATGCTTATGACCAAAACGCAATGGGGGTTTGTGGTGACCTCTGTGCTGCTGAGCATAATTTCTCCAGAGAAGATCAGGATGATTTTGCAAGACAGTCTTACGAGCGTTCTGCAAAAGCATGGGCTGATGGAAAATTCGATAATGAAGTTGTTCCAGTAGAGGTACCACAGCGTAAAGGAGACCCAATAATAGTAAAAGAAGATGAGGAGTATAAGAACGTGAGAATGGATAAGCTTTCGTCTTTAAGACCGGCCTTTACCAAAGATGGTACTGTAACCGCTGCGAATTCTTCGACAATAAATGATGGTGCCGGCGCGATGGTTCTGATGAGCCGTGAGAAAGCTGATGAACTTGGTCTGAAAGTCTTGGCAACAATAAAATCCTTTGCTGATGCAGCACAGGAACCAAAATGGTTTACAACAGCTCCGGCAAAAGCTTTACCCATAGCCCTGGATAAAGCAGGAATCTCTAAAAATGATGTAGATTATTTCGAATTCAATGAAGCTTTCGCTGTAGTAGGACTTGCAAATATGAAATTACTGGATATAAGCTCCGATAAAACCAATGTAAACGGTGGTGCAGTTTCTCTTGGCCATCCTTTAGGATGTAGTGGAGTAAGGATTTTAATCACCTTACTTAACGTGCTGGAGCAAAATAATGCTAAAATTGGTGCAGCGGCCATATGTAATGGTGGCGGAGGAGCATCTGCAATGGTTATTGAAAGAAACGCTTAAGATTCAGAAAAATAAATTGAATGCAATACGGAGTTTGCCACCTAAGCATAGTACCACTTCGCAGTTCTGCTTCAGATGAAAGTGAAATGGTATCCCAGATTCTTTATGGAGAATATTTTAAAATTTTAGAACAACGTGCCCATTGGAGCAGAATTCGTGTTGCATTCGATAATTATGAAGCCTGGATAAGCAATAAGCAATTCATTAAGATTCAGGAGGATCAATTCATTAAATTGAAGAAAGATAAACCCAGACTTTCTGGAGATATTATAAATTACATTATTGATGAAAACGGGCATCTAATGCCAATCCCATTAGGATCAGTTTTAAATTCCCTGGAATTATTCCGGCATAGCTATGAAGGTCATAGTGAATGTGGAAAAAAAGAAAAAGCTAACCTAATTGAAACCGCATTAATTTATTTAAACAGTCCTTACGCCTGGGGTGGAAAATCTCCACTTGGCATAGACTCCAGTGGTTTTACACAGATGGTCTATAAGTTAAACGGATATAATTTATTCCGGGATGCGGCACAACAGGCCAATCAGGGTGAAGCTTTAAGTTTTATAGAAGAAAGTGAAGTTGGAGATCTGGCCTTTTTTGATAATTCCGACGGAGTTATAAACCATGTGGGTATTATTATGACCGATAATCATATAATCCATTCTGATGGAAAAGTAAGGATAGACCGCTTAGATCATTCAGGGATTTTTAATTCTGAGCTTCGCCGCCATACGCACCAGCTTAGAGTTATAAAAAAGATTATATAAAAAAAGGCCGCTGATTTCAGCGGCCTTTTACTATTAATTAAAAATTACTATTGTAATTCATCAAGTTTCTCTTTTAAAACCTGTGCCTTTTCTTCTTCATCTAAAGCATTAAAAATGTTCATGGCAGTTCTGATAATTTCTACGTTAGTAGGATCATGCTCAATCGCATCTTCCAGGTAAGGAATTACTTCTTCATATACTTCCATACGTTCTGCTTCAAGTTCTTCATAACGCTTACTATCTTCTTTGCTCATCCCCAAGTCGTTCATTTCATCAATAAGCGCTCTTTCTTTAGCAAGAATTGCAACAACAATATTCATTCTGGCCTCGCTCATTGATGGATCAAGTTCAAGGGCTTTTTCGTAGTATTCTACAGCGCCTTCAGTATCACCTAATTCAGCAGTGGTTACACCAAGGTTATAATAAATAGCAGGATCATCGGGACTCTTAGCAAGAACTTCCTTCATGATCTCGTTATATTTCTCTTTGTTATCCATACGGTAATACATGTCGGCTTCGGCCTGAAGTAACATTACGTTATCAGGATTTTCACGTTTTGCATCCTCCATAGCTTCAATGGCTTCATCCATTTTTTCCTGGTTGATATAGATAAGCGCTATGTTTTTAGCGATCTCACCTTTTTTAGATGGAGTTTTTCTGTCTTCAGGATCAGTATAATCATCGGTTTTCACCATAAGATCACGTTGTTCCTTAGCCATTGCTTCCTGCTCCCCTGTCTCAACATTTGTGGCAAGATATTCAATCTCAGCACCATCGTAACCCAGGTCTCTTAATTCTTCATAGTATTCAAGAGCGGTATCATAATCCTGAGCATTCAGAGAGTTTGCCGCTGCATAATAAAGATAAAGGGTATCCTGAGGATTTAATTCGAAGCTAGTTCGAAGTTTATCTGAAGCGCTTTTGAAATTTTCAGCATTCTGATCTGCAACAGCACTTTGAACCAAACTGTTTCTTACATTTAATAAACCTTCTTCAGCTTCTGTACTTCCCAATTCAGCCGCTTTTTTGAAAGCTTCTGAAGCGGTTAACATATCTTCTACGGAAACATTTTCACCTGTTCCCAGATAAGCCTTCCCTTTAGTTACATAGAATCTTTCGTTCCATCTGTCGTTAACCTCGGCCAGAAGGGGTTCTGCTTTTCCGATTTCAGCTTTAGCCTCGGTATAATCACCGTTATCGACGGCTTTTTCAGCATCTTTAATTTCACCTTTTTGGGCAACCGCTATCACAGTGGTTAATGACAAGGCGATCGTTAGAATATTTGTTTTCATTTTTGATTTGGTTTTATTTTTAACTTATTCTTCACTATCATCAGCAATAGTTGTGCCATTGGACTCGGGATTAACAGGCTTAGGCGTTTCGGCGTCATCCATGTTCTCAACATCATCTTCATCATGGAGCACTTTGGCGACTGCAGCAATAGAATCATTTCCTTTAAGGTTTATAAGTCTTACTCCCTGAGTGGCACGACCCATAACCCTTAGATTAGCTACTTCCATCCTAATAACAATTCCCGATTTATTGATGATCATAATATCATCTTCATCAGAAACATTTTTGATAGCCACTAAATTTCCGGTTTTTTCGGTTATGGAGATAGTTTTCACTCCTTTTCCTCCCCGGTTAGTGATCCTGTAATCATCCAGGCTGGAGCGTTTTCCATACCCGTTTTCTGAAACAACCAAAACATCTGAAGTAAAATCATCTACGGAAATCATTCCAACAACCTCATCATCTTTACCAGCAAGTGTAATTCCTCTAACTCCCGATGCATTCCTGCCCATTGGGCGGGTTTTGCTCTCCTCAAACCTAATGGCCTTTCCACTTTTTATAGCAAGCACAACCTGGCTTTCGCCGTTAGTTAGTTTTGCCTCCATTAATTCGTCGTCCTCCCTAATGGTTATCGCGTTTATACCATTAGTTCTTGGACGGGAATACTGCTCCAGGGAAGTTTTTTTCACTTGCCCCTTTTTGGTAGCCATAATTACATAATGACTGTTAACATATTCCTCATCTTTGAGGTCCTGAGTGTTGATAAAAGCTTTTACTTTATCATCGGGATCTATATTGATAAGATTCTGAATTGCCCGACCCTTGGAAGCTTTACTACCCTCGGGAATTTCGTAAACCCGCATCCAGTAACATTTTCCTTTTTGAGTGAAGAAAAGCATATACTGGTGATTGGTTCCCGCAAAAAGATATTCAAGGAAATCTTCATTTCGGGTGGTGGAACCTTTCTGGCCTACTCCGCCCCTGTTCTGAGTTTTATATTCTGTAAGCGAGGTTCTTTTTATGTAACCGGCGTGCGAAATGGTAATTACCACCTGTTCATCCGGGATCATGTCTTCTATACTAAGATCTCCTCCGGAGTATTCTATTACAGAACGACGCTCATCTCCATATTTCTCTCTTATTTCAATAAGTTCGTCCTTAATTACTTCCATTCGGCGTTCTTTACGTGCCAAAATGTCTTTAAGGTCTTCTATAGTCTTAATTATCTCGTCGTATTCTGCCCGTAGTTTATCCTGCTCCAGTCCTGTTAACTGACGCAAACGCATTTCTACAATAGCTTTTGCCTGCAGTTCGCTTAATTCGAAACGTTCAATTAATTTATTTCTGGCTTCGTCGGCATTATTCGAAGAACGAATTAACGCGATAACCTCGTCTATATTATCTGATGCGATAATTAAACCTTCCAGGATATGAGCCCGATCTTCGGCTTTTTTTAGTTCGAATTCGGTTCTTCTTACTACCACTTCATGGCGGTGTTCCACGAAGTGAAAAATAATATCCTTTAGGTTAAGCATTTCAGGACGGCCTTTAACCAAGGCAATATTGTTTACGCTAAAGGAAGATTGAAGTGCCGTATGTTTATATAAGGTATTCAAAACAATATTAGGAATGGCATCTCTCTTTAACTGGTATACAATACGCATCCCATTCCGGTCTGACTCATCCCGTATAAGTGAAATCCCTTCTATTTTCTTTTCATTAACAAGGTCGGCTGTTTTTTTGATCATATCAGCTTTATTCACCTGATATGGAATTTCAGTAACCACTAAAAATTCCCTACCATTGATTTCTTCCATAGAAGACTTGGCACGTAAAACGACTCTTCCTCTTCCGGTCTTAAAAGCTTCTCTTACCCCATCATAACCATAAATGGTTCCTCCTGTAGGGAAATCGGGAGCTTTTATATGTTCAATTAATTCATCAATTTCAATATCGTGGTTATCGATATAGGCAATGGTTCCGTTAATAACCTCGGTGAGGTTATGTGGCGCCATATTAGTAGCCATACCAACGGCAATACCACTGGCTCCATTAACCAAAAGGTTTGGTATTCTTGTTGGAAGCACTACCGGCTCTGAAAGGGAATCGTCAAAGTTTAATTGAGTATCTACCGTATCTTTATCAATATCAATAAGCATATCTTCGCTTATTTTCCGCATACGGGCTTCGGTATAACGCATTGCTGCAGGGCTATCGCCATCTACAGATCCAAAGTTACCCTGGCCATCTACCAACATATAACGCATACTCCATTCCTGCGCCATCCTAACCATAGTATCATAAACCGAAGAATCTCCGTGAGGGTGATATTTACCTAAAACTTCCCCTACAATCCTGGCAGATTTTTTATAGGACCGGTTAGAAAATACTCCGAGTTCATGCATCCCGAATAAAACCCGGCGGTGAACCGGTTTTAATCCATCACGTACATCGGGAAGAGCACGTGACACAATGACCGACATTGAATAATCAATGTAAGCCGACTTCATTTCGTCTTCAATGTTGATAGGAATTAACTTTTCTCCTTCAGCCATATTATAAGTTTATTTTAGTTCTAAAATCCAACGTGCCAATTTACATATTTTATATGTGTTGAAGGCTTATTTAGGGTGGATAATCCCTATATTTTATTAACAAATTTTTAGTTGAGTATCGTTAATAAGTTCCTTACTTTCCATTTTGATAATTGAAAGTAATTTTGTCAATTAGCTTAAGACTCCCCATAAGGTATGATTTTTGAATGTTTGAGTTGAATTAACAGAGAGAAAGGAAGATAAAGATGGATGATAATTTTTCCCCTAGAGTAAAAGATGTAATAGCATACAGCAAAGAGGAAGCTCTTAGGCTGGGGCACGATTTTATAGGAACCGAACACCTAATGCTTGGATTACTCCGTGATGGCGACGGAAAAGCGATAGAGATCTTAAACGCCATGGATATTGATCTTAGCCACCTCAGAAGAAAGGTTGAGATTCTTAGTCCTGCTAATCCAAATACAAATAATTTGTCAAACGATAAACGTAATTTGCATTTGACCAGGCAGGCCGAAAGAGCCTTGAAGACAACTTTCCTGGAAGCTAAGCTTTTTCAGAGCTCTTCTATAAATACAGCCCATTTATTGCTGTGCATACTAAGAAATGAAAACGATCCTACGACCAAGCTTTTAAACAAATTAAAGATTGATTATGACGGGGTCAAGGACCAATTTAAATATATGATTGCCAGCGACGAAAATGACTTTACCGATAGCCCTTCCAGTGCTTTTTCTGATGAGGACAGCGGAGCCGATGATGCCACAAAAGATAATCCTTTTAGCGGCGGAGGCACGGGCGGTCCCGGTAAGACTTCCAAAAAATCTAAAACCCCGGTTCTGGATAACTTCGGAAGAGATCTCACCGCAATGGCTGAAGCCGACAAGTTAGATCCCGTTGTAGGACGAGAAAAAGAAATAGAAAGAGTTTCTCAAATTCTTAGCAGAAGAAAGAAAAACAACCCGCTTTTAATTGGAGAACCGGGGGTTGGTAAATCAGCTATTGCTGAAGGACTTGCCTTAAGGATTATCCAAAGAAAAGTATCCAGGATACTATTTGACAAGAGAGTAGTTACCCTTGATCTTGCCAGCCTGGTAGCCGGAACAAAATACCGCGGACAGTTCGAAGAGCGAATGAAGGCAGTAATGAACGAGCTGGAAAAGAATGATGATATCATTTTATTTATAGATGAAATTCACACTATCGTAGGTGCCGGTGGCGCCACAGGTAGCCTGGATGCCAGTAATATGTTTAAACCCGCCCTTGCTCGTGGAGAAATACAATGTATTGGTGCAACTACCCTTGATGAGTACAGACAGTATATTGAAAAAGACGGTGCATTGGAGCGACGCTTCCAAAAGGTGATCGTTGAACCAACTTCGGTAGAGGAAACCATCGAAATTCTTAATAACATCAAAGATAAATATGAAGACCACCATAATGTGGTTTATACTCCCGAAGCGATTGATGCCTGTGTGAAATTAACCAACAGGTACATGACAGACAGGTTCCTTCCAGACAAGGCCATTGATGCTTTGGATGAGGCAGGTTCAAGGGTTCATATCACCAATATCGATGTGCCCAAGCAAATTCTGGAGCTGGAAAAGAAACTTGAAGAAGTTCGCGAGAAAAAGAATTCTGTTGTGAAAAAACAGAAATACGAGGAAGCAGCCAAATTGAGAGATGATGAAAAGAATCTCGAAAAAGAGCTCCAACTTGCCCAGGAACGTTGGGAAGAAGAATCCAAAAAACATAAAGAAACCGTTAGTGAAGATGATGTTGCCGATGTGGTTTCTATGATAACAGGTGTTCCCGTAAACAGAATTGCTCAAACTGAAAGTAATAAACTGGTAGAATTACCTAAAAAGATTAAAGGGAAAGTAATTGGCCAGGATGAGGCTGTTGCTAAGGTTGTAAAAGCCATTCAGCGTAACCGAGCCGGACTTAAAGATCCAAATAAGCCCATTGGATCATTTATCTTCCTTGGTCAAACAGGGGTTGGTAAAACTCAATTGGCGAAAGTTCTTGCAAGGGAACTTTTTGACAACGATGATGCGCTTATCAGAATAGATATGAGCGAATACATGGAAAAATTCGCGATATCCAGATTGATTGGTGCACCTCCGGGATATGTAGGTTATGAGGAAGGTGGACAACTAACTGAAAAAGTACGTCGCAAACCCTATGCTGTAATCTTGTTGGATGAGGTTGAGAAAGCTCACCCAGATGTATTCAATATGTTACTTCAGGTTCTGGATGACGGATATTTAACTGACAGTTTAGGCCGAAAAATTGATTTCAGGAACACTATCATTATTATGACCTCAAATATCGGGGCCAGAAAACTGAAGGATTTCGGACAAGGTGTAGGTTTCGGAACCGCTTCCCAGCGCTCTCAAGCCGAAGAAAATACCCGAAGCGTAATCGAAAATGCTCTTAAAAAAGCCTTCGCACCTGAATTCCTTAACAGGATTGATGACGTGGTGATCTTTAATTCTCTGGAAAAAGAAGATATTCATAAAATTATCGATATCGAACTTGCTAAATTATATGACAGAATTGGCGGATTGGGCTACAATCTTAAGCTTAGCAAAAAAGCGAAAGACTTTATTGCTGAAAAAGGTTTCGACAAACAATATGGAGCCCGCCCTCTTAACAGAGCTATTCAAAAATATATTGAAGATGCCCTGGCCGAAGAGATCATTACCGCAAAAGTTTCAGAAGGTGACACAATTTTGATGGATCTGGATGAGAAGAAAAACGAGCTCACTATTAAAGTTGAAAAACCGGTGAAGGAAACTGAGTCGTAATCAACGAAAACTTAAATTAGAAAGCCGTTTGAAATATCAAACGGCTTTTTTTATGGATAAAATTCCTTCGCTATTCATAAATAACTTCGGGAGAGAAATTATAGGAATTCAAAAATTCTTTTGCTTTTTTAATAAGTGGAGCCATCGTTACATCTTCGGTAAGAACCGGTACTTGTTCTCTGAATTCAGAAATAAAATTTTGAAGAAACTCCGAAGTATTAGCCGGCTCCCTAAAATGAAGAGCCTGTGAAGCATTAAGCAGTTCAATGGCCAAAACGGTATTCACATTTTCTAAAACTTTCATGGCTTTGGTGGCACTATTGGCTCCCATACTTACATGATCTTCCTGTCCATTAGATGAAACAATGGAGTCTACTGATGCCGGTACCGCAAGTTGTTTGTTCTGACTCACAATGCTTGCAGCAGTATATTGAGGAATCATGAAGCCGCTGTTGAGTCCGGGATTTTCCACAAGAAAAGTAGGTAAACCTCGTAAACCCGATACCAGTTGATAGGTTCTTCTTTCAGAAATGTTCGCCAATTCTGCCATTGCTATTGCCAGGAAATCGAGTCCTAAGGCCAATGGTTGTCCGTGAAAATTTCCCCCGGAAATTATTTTATCTTCATCAATGAAAATATTAGGGTTATCTGTCACCGAATTGATCTCTGTTTTGACGGTCTTTCTTACAAAACCCAAAGTATCCTTGGTAGCGCCGTGAACCTGTGGCACACACCTGAAGGAATATGGATCCTGAACATTTTCTTTTTCTTTTTCAGCAATTTCACTTCCTTCTAAGAAGTGCCTTATTCTTTCTGCTGTTTTTACCTGACCGCGATGAGGCCTAACCTGATGCACCAATTCATCGAAGGGTGACATATTACAATCGAAAGCATCAATGGAAATAGCACTTATAAGGTCGGCCAGATATGAAAGACGGAAAGCCTTTATCATTCCATAAACCGCGTGGGCACTCATAAACTGGGTTCCGTTTAATAAAGCAAGACCTTCTTTAGATTTCAGCTTTAATGGTTCCCACCCCATTTTCTTCAGAATATCGGCGCCGGTTATTTCCTCGCCATTAAAATAAACTTCTCCTTCTCCTATCAGAGGCAGTGCTAAATGAGCTAAAGGAGCAAGATCTCCTGAAGCCCCCAGAGATCCCTGTTCATAAATAACAGGTAAAATATCTTCATTGTAAAAATCAATCAGTCGTTCGACGGTTTCGAAAGCCACTCCGGAATTCCCGTAGCTTAAAGATTGAATCTTTAGAAGCAGCATTAATTTTATTATTGTTGGGTCTACCCTATCTCCAGTTCCGCAGGCGTGAGATTTCACCAGGTTTTCCTGTAATTCTGTGAGTTTTTCGGCAGTGATTTTTACATTACATAAAGCTCCAAAGCCGGTATTTATTCCATAAACAGGGGTGTCGCTCTCACTTATCTTCTTATCGAGATATTTTCTGGATCTTTTTATATTTAAAATCGATTCGTCGCTTAAGGCCAGTTTTCTGTTATTTTCCAGGATACCCTGTATGGTTGCAAGGTCCAGAACGGCAGAACTTATATAATGATGCGACTGCATAGATTTATAAATTATTAATTAGGTGATCAAAAATCCAACATCTGTTAAAGTATTCCAAATAAACTTATCGAAATTTTAATAAATAAGGATTTTAATCTGTTTTAATGGCAGTTTCAAGCCTCACTATTTTCTTCTCTAAATAACTCTAGAAAAGCATCCCCAAGATTATTTATAATCTCCCCGGCAATTAGCGCTTCATAACCCATTTTACTTGCAGCTATATCCCCCGATAATCCGTGTAGATAGACTCCCAAAACAGCTGCAATTAGCGGATCGTATTTTTGTGACATTAGCCCTGAAATTACGCCGGAAAGCACATCACCAGCCCCGGCAGTAGACATACCCGCGTTTCCGGAGTCGTTGATAAATATCTCTTCTTTACTAAAAATGAAACTGTGCGCCCCTTTTAATACCAGAATTACATTATATTTTTTTATAAACTTCTGAACTTTTTTGATCTTTTGATTGTCATTATCCCATTTTCCGATTAGCCGTTCAAGTTCCTTAGGATGAGGTGTAAGAACAGATCTTCCAGGAAGAAGTTCTAATAGCTCCTTATTTTTCGCCAACATATTTAAACCGTCGGCATCGATTAGCATGGGATATTCAGTCTTTTTTAATAATTTTTTGAATGCCCCAAGCGCATCCTCACTTGTACCTGCACCCATTCCGAAGCAAATAATTTCAGGTTCAAAATCAAAATTGATTTCACTCAGGTGTTTCTTGTTTTTATCTGAAATTACCATAGCTTCCGGAACCGCAGTTTGGATGATCTCATAGCCACATTCAGGACTAAAAACACTACAAAGGCCGGCCCCCGTTTTAAGCGCTGCTTTTGCTGAAAGTACTATACTACCAATTTTTCCGTAACTACCACCAACAATAAGAGTATGTCCATAATCTCCTTTATGCGAATTTTTTTCTCTGTTTTTATATAAAAGTCTGGCTTGTTCTTTTCTTATTAGTCTGGCACTGGTTTCGGTTTTTGAAAGAAATTCCCTGTCCAGGCCAATATCCAAAACCTGAAAATCACCCACATAATCCATCGATTGAGGAAGGAAAAAAGTAAGCTTCGGACTTTGGAAAGTAAGCGTAAAATTGGCATTAATTACTTTTGATTCTTC
>DATISX010000005.1:0-15075 GCA_035468275.1 Salegentibacter sp. | reverse complement strand
CCGTCGCAATCTGCATCAGGTTCCTGGCCTGGATTGGCAAGATTAGGACAATTATCTACTGCGTCAAGAATTCCATCGCAATCTGCATCAGGTTCCTGGTCTGGATTGGCCAGATTAGGACAATTATCAAGGTTGTCTGGTATACCGTCCCCATCAGAGTCCTGATTACCATTTCCGCCACCGTTATCATCACTTCCACAGTTAAATCTCGCGTGGAAGTATTCTACGGTTTCGCCATCATCATTAAGGTTAGCCCAAATATCATTTCGGCTTAAAGTACCTTCAATTGGATCCATCATTTCAGGAGCATCATACACCCCTTCGAAGTCCAGCAAGGTTAAACTATAGTGGATATAATCCTCATCATCGTCATAAGAAGAAAGATTTGGCAAAGCAAAACAAATTGGCGATGCGGATGGATCTTCACCTGTAAGGTCTACCTCATTGATCATACCTGAATACAGCATTTCTGTTTCACCTTCTAACCAAATATCTACAGAGAAACGTGCAGGATAGTGACGACCGTCATCATCGCAATAGTTAGCGAAGAAACAGTATTCAAAAACTTCTTTTCCAATAATATCGAAGAACAGGTAACCATATTCGTTAACCATTCGGTCATCAAAACAAAGTACCTCTACGTCTACATATTTTTTAACTCCGGCTCCCAGACTTATATCAAGTGGAAGAGGGTTGCCAACGAAATCGGCCAGGTCGCCTCCACTAGTTGGGGCCAGCCAGATCATCTCGTCATCTGCATTGTAAACCGCAAAATAGGTTAATACATAATCACCCGGAATTAATTCAAGTGATGCAGATTCCTGAGTAAACCATACATCCTCTCCATCTTCCTGGATTGGCGTTGGATTTACATTTACTACTAAAGGTACTTCCATAGTGCCAACATTTTCCTCCCCGGTGAGGACTACATGCACATAGGCGGGTTCATCATCCATACAAGCCGGAATATCTAAATCGGCTTGTTGCCTGCTGTTATTTACAAGATCATTTAAGACTGTACCAAAAGACAAGGTCGCCTGGGCATCATCCTGTAAAATATCAGTTTCTTCTTCACTACACGAAGTAAATAACATTGCTATAATCGCAATGGCCCCCATGTATTTATTAAAGTTTTTCATAATACATTGATTTAAGAATGGTTATTAAATTGTTGATAAAAAAAGGGAAAGGTGTTATCACCTTTCCCTAAATTATTTTAGTCAAATTCATGTAAGTCGATTGCTCCACATGAGACAGGAAGACCTGCAACATATTCATCGTCTACGGTCATCCCGTGGATATTGATGGTTCTGTCCTCTAAGTCCCCTAAAGCAGCTAATTCGGCGCCGCTAAGAGTGAACTCCCTATTATAGTTAAGTGAACCCCACATAGTATATGCCTGTGGCCATTCCCCATCTTCTTCTCTCAAGTCAAAGATTGGTCCTCCGGAATCATCACAATCGTCTCCGGCATGGATATGCTGAGCATGGGTGCGAGAACTTCCTGTTTCAAGATTAGTTGCCATCACTGTTGCTCTTAGCATATTGTCTTCAAGCTTAAAGTATGCAAAGCCAAATACTTCAGATCCGTTTTCAGGGTATAAACAAGCTTTATAGTGCTTTGCATCCTCACGTGGATCCTGGAATATAGGTGGCTCGTCTCCGGTTTCACAACCTTCACGGAAGTGCCAGTAATCAAGGTTGTCTTCCCCATCAAAGAAGCTTCTAACTTCAGTATCGGTGATAGTTCCAACCCTAATTATTTCTTCGGTAACATCTCCATAAGCATCAGAACTTAAGAGCGTGATTTCAAAATAGTACACATCATCTTCGCTGGTATCGGGTAAGGCCATACATAATGGTGATCCTGCCCAATCTCCGTCGTCATTTAACTCTACGGTATTGCTTAGATCATCATAAAGCTGAGTTCCTTTTTCTCCATCTTCCCATACCCATACATCTACGCTAAAGGCAGCTGGATAGTGTCTTTCGCTTGGAGGACAGAAGTTTCCGAAAATACAGAACTCAATTGCTTGTTTTCCAATAATATCGAAGAACAGATATCCGTATTCATTCACCATACGGTCATCAAAACACAGTACCTCTACATCTACATATTTTTTAACTCCGGCACCAAGGTTTATATCTATAGGAAGGGGATTATCTACAAAATCTGCAAGATCCCCACCAGTTGTTGGTGCCAGCCAGATCATTTCTTCACTAGCATTAAAAACCGCAAAATATGTTAAGGTATAAGAGCCGGGTGTTAATTCCAGATCTCCGGATTCCTGGGTGAACCATACCTCTTCTCCATCTTCCATAATAGGAGTAGGATTAACATTGATCACCAAAGGATTCTCTTCGCTTCCAACATTCTCATCTCCGGTTAGGATTACTTCAACATAGGCTGGTGCATCTTCTACACAGGTCGGGATACCGAGATCGGCCTGTTGTCTGCTGGTGGTTACTAGGTCATTCAGCAGTGTACCAAAGGAAAGGGTTGCTTTCTCGCCTCCGTTCTCGATCAACGGAGTTTCTTCCTTACTACAGGAGGTGAAAAGCATCGCGAAAACCGCAAATCCTCCAAGGAATAGTTTAAAGTTTTTCATAATAAAAAAAAATTAAGGTTAATAAATAATTGAATGGTTAAGATTTTATAAGTATGGCCGGATGGCCTTTGAACTTTTAGCAGTGTAAGAAGCTGATTAATTTCCGGCTCCCCATAGAACTGGAGAACCGGATATTAATTCAACTTGATCAGGATTTTCTAATCGTCATCTTCATCACCGGGACAAACATCCAGGTGGACAACCAACCAGAATTCTCCGTCACCGGAATATTCAGTACTCCAGCTATAGTCGTCATCGAATGCAGGAAGATCATTTCCGAATTGTCCGGGAGCTGTTGTTGTTGGCGCATCGTCATCATCGAAATACAGGTGTCCGCTTGTGGCATCAGCACCATCGCAAAGATCGATATCTACATCAACATCATCTCCGTCTACTTCTAGGGTAACATACCCTACAAGGAATCCCTTGTCGGTATCGTTTTTACCAGCAGCGGCATAGATAGGATACTCATAGGTACCATCCTCATCGTCAAAATTAAGAGCCCAACCCCATCGGTTATTACCTAATTCAAGGTCCTGAAGGGTGTAATTTCCAACCATAAAGGCGGTTTCACAGCTATCAAGATCTGTATCGCAGTCGTCTCCGTTTCCGTTATCATCTTGTTCAAGACAGTCTGGAATACCGTTATTATTATCATCAACGGTATCGTCTTCACCAGGACATACGTCACAAGCATCACCTACACCATCCATATCGGTATCGACCTGGTCTTCATTATCTACGAAAGGACAGTTGTCACAAACATCTCCATGACTATCGTCATCAGAATTTTCCTGACCTGGGTTGTAATCATTTGGACAGTTGTCATCATCGTTTGGTATACCGTCATCATCGTCATCATCCATAGGAGGAGTGTCGCCACAGTTGAAACGGATGTGTTGGTAATCTACATCGTCATCTCCGTCAAAATTGGCTTCGATGTCATTTCTGCTAAGAGAACCGCTTTCGGTATAGTCTCCTACAGTGCCGTAAACACCTTCCCAATCAAGTAAAGTAACTGTATAATTGATGTAGTCAACATCGTCTCCATAAGAAGCGATATTTGGAAGAGCTAAACATAATGGCTCAGCAGAAGGATCTTCTCCTTCGGTAGATACGGTATTTGTAACTCCGTCGTAAAGAACAGTTCCATCCTCAAGGGTAATAGTCACTTCATAGTAACCTGGGTAGTGTCTTCCGTCTTCATCACAATAGTTTACAAAGAAGCAGTATTCAAAAGCTTCTTTACCTATAATATCGAAGAATAAGTAACCGTATTCATTGACCAGACGATCATCAAAACACAGTACTTCTACATCCACATACTTTTTAACTCCGGCACCAAGCGAAATATCCAGTGGTAAAGGGGTTCCTACAAAGTCTGCAAGGTCACCACCTGATGATGGTGCTATCCAGATCAACACATCGTCCTCACTATAGACGGCAAAATAAGTAAGTTGGTAATCTCCAGGAGTGAGTTCCAGGTCGGCAGATTCCTCTGTGAAATAAACTGCTTCCCCATCTTCCATAATAGGAGTTTCATTTACGGGGATCATAAGAGGATCCGCCATAGTACCAACATTTTCCTCACCGGTAAGTACAACGTGTACATAGGCAGGTGCATCATCACTACATAATGGAATAAGATCACCAACTGATTGTTTATTGGCGTTATCCATTAAGTCATTCAAAGCCGATGCAAAGGAAAGGGTCGCTTTTTCCTGGTTGTCGATGACAGATGCCTCATCGTCCTTACTACAGGAAGTAAATAGCATTGCGAAAAGCGCAACTGCTGAAAGGTAATACTTAAAGTTTTTCATCATTAAAAGAATTTAGTTAATATTAAATTTAGAATGGTTAATAAATATATAGGTACCCATTATGGGTGATCTATTAAAATGCAATGAACACTAATGTTGGGGAAAGTTCGCTTACAGATAAGACGGTATGTGGGGTGACTATCCTATCCTGATTTCTTGAATAAAAGTACTTCAATTTAAAGAGGAAGTACATAGGGGAAAACCCGTGAAATTGTATCAGTTTATCTTTTTTAGGCTTGTTGCATATCAATCAGATTATGATTAATAGCATAGATAATACTCTCCAATATTGTTTCAGAATTGGTTCTTTTAATAATATTGGATCGATGTTTTTCTATTGTTTTAGGAGAGATGAATAGCGTTGAAGAAATATCCTTGGTCTTGTAGCCTTTAATAAGTAACTTAATGATTTCTTTTTCCCTCTTCGTAAAACTGAACTCAGGGATATTGCTGTTTTCTTTAAAACAGTTCTCTACCATTTCAGAATTAGTTCCCAGCTTAGGATTTACCAATATCTCATCGCCATTAAAATCGATGATCATTATAAAATGATTTCCATAATTCTTATTGAGCTTAGAGAAACTAATCTTTGCATCCCGCACTTTATTTGACTTCAACATTAAAGCGGTTTTAGTGCTGGCTTTCATGTGTTTGCCCCTGCCAAAATTACGAAGGGCATTTTTCACTTTTGGCTTATTTTCACATTGTACAAGATCGGTTAATTTCATACCATTGATATTCTCAATTCTGAAATGCTGTTTAAAGGAATCATTCATCGCGACAATTTCGTCCTGCTGAAGCAACACCACGGGTTTAGCCATTAAATTGAATAAGCCCATAAAAGAATCTTTCCAAAAGTTAGACAGTGAATTGTTCGCATATACCAATTTGATGATCTTGCTACAAAGCATTCGCACAGAGGAAGAATAAATAAATTCGTCTACGACTCTTCTAAACCGGCTTTCCACCTCCATTTTAAGGCTCTCTTCGGCATAGACGATAAGCCAGGCTTTATTTAAAAAATGGGTGGATTTAAAATTGGAAATATTCTTAAAATTTCTACCGGTCCGGTATGAAGCATAATCTATTAATATAATGTCCGGTAATAAATTCAATGCATAATTGAATCCTGTGTGCAGGGAACTGGCTGTATGAACATCAAAATGCATACTAAGGCCCTCTTTAATGCCTCTCTCAAGTTCACTCCTGCTGGTAATTAGCAGCAGTTGCTTTTTATCTGTAATCATTCCTCATATTTTAGCGTGCCTGAGCACTGGTTAATAAGCAATACTGACTGTTTGGAGCAGTAATAAACAAACTCGAAAAAATCTCAAGTTTGGCTTCCGGGGGGGAATAATTAAAGATTTGGGTAAGTAATTCTATTTCAAATATAGGTGAAATTACCCATTCTTTGGAAAAATTTTCTGTAATATTATCCTGACATTCAATAAGTTAAATCCCTGATTTACTACAGCTTTTCACGGTTTAAATTGAAATTTTATGCAACCATAAAGTTTTGCTTAACAAACCATTATGAATCGGTTTTTTTTAAAAATTCCTAAAATCAATTTAAAAGCCTCAGAAAAAATTACATCTAAATTAACAGGCATCAAAATATGCTTTCTTTTTAGTTAGCAACACTTTAAGTACCTTTGCCATCTTGTTTAAAAATATGGCGAAATTCGAGGAATATATAGAGGTTTTAGGGGCACGGGTGCATAACCTTAAGAATATAGATGTAAGGATTCCACGGAATAAGCTAGTGGTAATCACCGGCCTTTCAGGCTCGGGGAAATCTTCCCTGGCTTTTGATACGATCTACGCGGAAGGGCAGCGTCGGTACATTGAAACTTTTTCAGCTTATGCCAGGCAATTCCTGGGAGGGCTGGAACGTCCTGATGTAGATAAGATCGACGGACTTTCCCCTGTGATCGCCATCGAGCAGAAAACCACAAGTAAAAATCCACGAAGTACTGTAGGAACCATTACAGAAATCTATGATTTTCTGCGACTCTTATATGCCCGTGCCGGTGAAGCATACAGCTACAACACCGGGGAGAAAATGGTGAGCTATACCGATAACCAAATCAAAGACCTTATTCTTCAGGATTTTAAAGGAAAAAGAGTAAATGTTCTGGCCCCGGCTGTGCGGTCAAGAAAAGGTCATTACCGCGAACTCTTTGAGCAAATCGCAAAGCAGGGCTTTGTAAAAGTGCGCACCGATGGTGAGATAAGAGATATCGTAAAAGGAATGAAACTGGACCGGTATGTGACCCACGATATCGAAATTGTAGTAGACCGCCTGAAAATTGATGACAAAACCGAAGCCGATAAACGCCTGGATGAAAGTATAAAGACCGCAATGTATCATGGCGATGATGTGCTGATGATCATGGAGCAGGAAACCGGCGAGCTTCGTTTTTTTAGTCGAACCCTTATGTGTCCCACCACCGGAATCTCTTACCCAAACCCGGAACCTAATACCTTTTCCTTTAATTCCCCAAAAGGGGCCTGCGAATCCTGCAACGGAATTGGCAGTTTATTCAAGGTAAATATCGATAAAATCATTCCGGATCCCAACCTCAGTATTCAAAAAGGGGGACTTGCTCCTCACGGTCCCCAGAAAAAGAACTGGATCTTTTCCCAATTGGAACTAATTGGAGAAATGTTTGATTTTAAACTTTCAGACCCGATAAAAAAGATTCCCAAACCGGCGATGGATCTTATCTTATACGGAGGTAAAGAAAAATTTTCCAAGGAATCCAAAACCCTGGGAATTACCCGTGATTTTAAGATTGATTTTGAAGGAGTAGCTACTTTTATTGAAAGCACCTATTATAATAACGATTCCACCTCTCTTAGGCGCTGGGCAAAAGAATATATGGATAAGATCGATTGTCCTGAATGCCAGGGCACCAGATTGAAGAAAGAATCCCTGTATTTCAAAATTCACGATAAAAATATTGCTGAACTTGCTCAGCTGGATATCAGTGATCTTGCCAAATGGTTTAAGGGATTGGAAAAGCACCTCAGCGATAAGCAAAACCAGATTGCCTCTGAAGTAATTAAGGAAATCAGGACCAGAATCCAATTCCTTGTCGATGTTGGTCTAACCTATTTAGCCCTAAACCGAGGTTCAAAATCCCTGTCGGGAGGAGAAGCGCAACGAATAAGGCTGGCCACCCAAATTGGGTCTCAGCTGGTTGGTGTCCTTTATATTTTAGATGAACCCAGCATTGGGCTGCATCAGCGGGATAACGAAAAACTCATCAATTCCCTGGTGGCGCTTCGTGACCTGGGAAATTCTGTTATCGTAGTTGAACATGATAAGGACATGATTGAACGCGCAGATCACGTAATTGACATCGGTCCTGAAGCCGGGAAACATGGTGGAGAAATCATTAGTGAAGGAACTCCGGCGGAATTAAAAAAGCATGATACCCTAACCGCCGCATATCTTAATGGCAGCAAAGAAATTGAAGTTCCGGAAAAGAGAAGGAAAGGCAACGGAAAATTCATCGAATTAAAAGGAGCTACAGGAAATAATCTTAAAAAAGTCTCAGTTAAAATTCCACTGGGAAAAATGATAGCGGTAACCGGAGTTTCCGGTAGTGGGAAATCCACGCTTATCAACGAAACCCTCTACCCTATTATGAATGCCCACTATTTTAACGGGGTTAAAGTTCCTATGCCTTATACTTCTATTAAAGGACTGGACAATCTCGATAAGGTGATCGATATTAATCAAACCCCAATTGGCAGAACTCCACGTTCAAATCCGGCAACTTATACAGGAGTGTTTTCAGAAATAAGAAATCTTTTCGCCAAAACCCCTGAATCCCTTATCCGCGGATACAAACCGGGACGCTTTAGTTTCAACGTAAAGGGAGGAAGATGTGAAACCTGCAAAGGTGGCGGCCTTAGGGTAATTGAAATGAATTTCTTGCCGGATGTTTATGTAGAATGTGAAACCTGCCAGGGGAAACGCTTTAACCGTGAAACTTTAGAAATTCGATATAAAGGAAAATCTATTTCAGATGTTCTAGAAATGACCATTAATGATGCGACGCATTTCTTTGAAGCGATTCCTAAGATATACCGTAAACTAAAAACCATTCAGGATGTTGGTTTGGGATATATCACATTAGGACAGCAAAGCACTACACTTTCAGGAGGGGAAGCCCAGCGGATTAAACTTGCCACTGAACTTTCTAAAAGAGATACCGGAAATACTTTTTATATCTTAGACGAGCCTACAACAGGATTGCACTTTGAAGATATTCGGGTGCTGATGGAGGTTTTGAATAAACTAACCAATAAAGGGAATACCGTTTTAATTATTGAACATAATATGGATGTAATTAAAATGGCCGATTATATTATCGATATCGGGCCTGAAGGTGGAAAAAATGGTGGGAAACTTATCGCTAAAGGCACTCCTGAAGAGGTAGCCAAATCCGGAAAAGGCTATACCGCGCCATACCTTAAAAAAGAATTACACTTAAAAAACTAAAACCTAATATGAGAACGAGTTTAAAAAATAAAGCCTGGAACGAAATAAAAACAAACGATTCCTGGGCTATTTTTAAAATAATGGGCGAATTTGTTAACGGCTATGAAAAGCTGAGCCAAATTGGTCCCTGTGTTTCTATTTTTGGATCGGCCAGAACTAAACCCGATCATAAATATTACAAACTGGCAGAAAAAATTTCCAAAAAGATCGTAGAAAACGGCTACGGAGTGATTACCGGTGGTGGACCCGGGATAATGGAAGCTGGAAATAAAGGTGCACACCTTGGAGGGGGAACTTCTGTAGGACTTAATATAGACCTACCTTTTGAGCAACATGACAATCCATATATCGATAATGACAAAAGCCTCGATTTTGATTACTTCTTTGTTAGAAAAGTGATGTTCGTAAAATATTCACAGGGCTTCGTGGTGATGCCGGGTGGTTTTGGAACTCTGGACGAACTCTTTGAAGCCATAACCCTTATCCAGACCCACAAAATCGATAAGTTTCCAATTATTTTGGTAGGCACCGAATTCTGGGGCGGTATGGTAGATTGGGTGCGCAATACTCTTTTGGATAGCTTTCAAAATATTAGCGAACCCGACATGGATTTGGTACAAGTAGTGGATACCGAAGACGAAGTTATTGAGATACTCAACAAATTTTACGATGAGTATAATCTTAGTCCTAACTTTTAACATATTCTCTATCCGGAAACTAAACTTTGATTATATTTAGCGAAATTCTGTTAAACGCTAAATAGTTCAGTTTCCCTTGAAGTATCTATTTTTTTACCTGCTGTTTTTTACAGGAATTGGTTGGGTTTTTTCTCAAAACTCCATCACCATTAACGCGCAGTTAAATGACTCCCTGCGGACTTTTGATATCCAACAGGAGCTGGTTTATACGAACGAAAGCAAAGATACCTTAAGGGAAATCTATCTTAACGACTGGGCAAATGCTTTCAGCAGTAAATCAACGCCTTTGGCACAAAGATTTGCTGAAGAATTTTCCCGTCGTTTTCATTTTTCCAAAGAAATTGAAAGAGGCGGCACCTCTATTAGTTCACTTACAGAGATAACAGGAGAAGCGCTTAATTGGAGCAGACCAGAACTTCACCCTGATATTATTAAAATAGAACTCCCACATTCCTTAGCTCCGGGAGAGGTATTTGAAATCCATCTGGATTACAAACTAAAAATTCCATCCGATAAATTTACCCGTTATGGAGTAGACGCAGTTGGAAATTACAAAATAAGATACTGGTATATTAACGCGGCAGTATACCGTGATGGCTGGCAGATTTTCAGCCATCGAAACCTTGGCAACCAGTTTACTCCGCCGGCAAAACTGGATATTACCCTAAGCATCCCTCAAAATCTGTATATAGCGAGTGCCCTTGCAAAAAGGGACACCCAAACTTCTGAAGGTATTAAAACTGTTCAGCTTGTGGGATCAGATAGAACGGAATCCAAGCTCTATCTCACCCGAAGTTATATTTTTGAATCTGAATTTGCACACTTTCATGAAATCCTTACCGATATTGAAGATGATGGTCTGCCCTCTGATACAAAAGGTGCCATCCTGGACAGAATTATAAAGTTCAATTATGAACGCCTGGGAACCTATCCGCATAGTACGCTTTTTGTCACCCAGGAAGATTATTTAGACAGCCCTATTTATGGCCTTAACCAACTTCCCGGGTTCATCAGGCCTTTTCCTGATGGTTTCCAGTATGATATAAAACTCTTTAAAACCATCACAAATAATCTGCTAAAAAATTCATTGCACATTAATCCCAGGGAAGAACAATGGGTGAATGATGCTATTCTGGTGTCTCTTATGATGGACTATGTAGACACTTATTATCCCAGGATGAAATTAATTGGTAATCTTAGTGATATCATAGGAATACGATGGTTTCATGCAGCAGACCTTGAATTCAACGACCAATATCAGTTTCTTTATATGAATACTGTCCGGCTTAACCTGGACCAGCCATTAGGAATGGCCCAGGATTCCCTGATAAAATTCAACCGAAATATTGCAAACTCCTATAAAGCCGGGATTGGAATAAAATATCTCGAAGATTACCTTGAAAACGATTCTGTAAAATATTCAATTCAGAAATTCTATAAGGAAAATAAAATGAAGCCCGTTTCTGAAGAAGATTTTGAAACCTCCCTTAAGGAAGTCGCTAATAAAGACATTTCCTGGTTCTTTGATAAGTATGTAGATAAAAATGAAAAAATTGATTTCAAAATAAGTAATCTGGTAAAGACCAGAGATTCCCTTAGAGTTACGGTAAAAAATAAACGCCGAAACGGCTTTCCGGTTTCACTTTACGGGCTTAAAGATGGCCATATTGTCTCTAAAACCTGGGTGGATGATTTTACCAAAGAAAAGACCGTTAGTATCCCCCGAAAAGATATTGACCGGCTGGCTTTAAATTATGAAGGAAAGATCCCTGAGATCAATCAAAGAGATAATTATAAAGGAGTAACAAAGTTGCTGGATAAGCCACTTCAATTCAGGCTTTTGCAGGATATTGAAGATCCGCGTTATACCCAGGTATTCTTTATGCCGGAATTTGATTTTAACCTTTATGACGGGGTTTCAATTGGACCCAAGATGTATAATAAAACCATATTAAGTAGAAATTTTGAATTTAATGTTTCCCCAAAATACGGATTTAACAGTAAAACAATAGTGGGGTCTGCATCCCTGAGTTTTAATCAGCAGTTCGAAAATACAGAATTGCATTCTATACGCTACGGCATCAGTGGTTCCCGATACTCCTATAATTATGACCTTTTCTACGAGAAATACACTCCTTATTTGGGTTTCTTCTTCAGAAATAAAGATTTGAGAAATAACGAACGGCAACGCCTTTTAATCAGAAACGTAAACGTTAGACGGGATAAAAATCCCGCTGTACCCCTGGATAGGCCAGATTATAATGTTTTTAATATAAACTACCAGTACAGCAAACCCCATCTAATGGATTTTCAATCGGCTTCCTTCGATTACCAGCTCGCCGAAAAATTCAGCAAAGTCTCCATGAGTCTGGAATACCGGAAACTCTTTAAGAATAATCGCCAGATCAATTTGAGGTTCTTCGCGGGAGCATTTATATATAACGATAGCCGGAGTACAGATTATTTCAGTTTTGCCCTGGATCGCCCTACCGATTATTTATTCGATTACAATTACTACGGAAGAAGCCAGGGCAGCGGGCTTTTCAGTCAGCAAATCATTGTTGCAGAAGGTGGTTTCAAATCACAGCTACAACCCGAATATGCAAATCAATGGTTAGGCACCGTAAATGCAAGCACCAATTTATGGAAATTCATCTTCGTGTATGCTGATGCCGGCCTTGTGAAAAATCAGTTTGAAAATCCGAAATTTCTGTATGATTCAGGCTTGCGCCTTAGCCTTGTAGACGATTATTTTGAAGTTTTTTTCCCGGTATATTCCAATTTAGGCTGGGAACCCGGCCAGGAAAACTACGATCAAAAAATACGTTTTATCGTCTCCCTTGATATCAACACGCTTATAAAACTCTTCACCCGCAGGTGGTATTAACAAAGAATTATCTAATTCACATTTTTAAGATTTCCAGGCAACTGAATTACATAATTTTCAACTAATACTCTTAAATCTCTTATTTTATTTCACATACCTCAAATTAGCTCCAATAAATTAATTATTTCGTAAAAAATTCGACTTTTAATGAATTGTATATAATTATAGTTTTCGTTACATTTGTTTTTATTAAAATGATTGTTCATGCAAAGCGAAACACAGACTAAAGATTCAATTTCATTTGAAGATTTCAAGACCCAGGTACTGGAGGATTTCCGGATAGCGGTTACCAGTCGGGAATGCAGCTTACTGGGAAGACGCGAAGTGCTTACTGGGAAAGCTAAGTTCGGAATCTTTGGCGATGGAAAGGAAGTACCTCAACTTGCGATGGCGAAAGCCTTTAAGAATGGAGATTTCAGGTCTGGCTATTACCGTGATCAAACTTTTCTGATGGCGATAGACCAACTTGGTATCGAACAATTTTTCGCCGGTCTTTACGCTGATAATAATATTGAAAATGAACCCATGTCTGCCGGAAGGCAAATGGGCGGACATTTTTCCACACATAGTTTAAATGAAGACGGAAGCTGGAAAAACCTGATGCAACAAAAAAATTCCAGCGCCGATATCTCTCCAACCGCAGGCCAAATGCCGCGGCTCTTAGGACTTGCACAGGCTTCTAAAATCTACCGCCACGTTGACGGCATAGATGCTGAAAAATTCTCTGATAACGGAAATGAGATCGCCTGGGGAACTATTGGAAATGCCAGTGCCAGCGAAGGCCATTTTTGGGAAACCCTGAATGCTGCCGGAGTGCTGCAGGTACCTATGGTTTTAAGCGTTTGGGACGACGAATACGGGATTTCTGTTCACGCCCGGCACCAGACCACCAAAGAAAATATTTCAGAGATCCTGAAGGGATATCAGCGGGATGAAGACACCAAAGGCTACGAAATCATCGTGGTTAACGGCTGGGATTACGTCGCTCTGGTTGAAGCTTATGAAAGAGCTGCAAAAATTGCTCGCAAAGAACATTCTCCTGTATTCATACACGTTAGAGAACTTACCCAACCTCAGGGCCACTCTACCTCGGGTTCTCATGAGCGCTACAAAAGCGAAGAAAGATTAAACTGGGAGCGGGAATACGATTGTAATGTGAAATTCAGAGAATGGATAATAAACAATGATTTCGCTTCTGAAGAGGATCTGGAAAGCATTGAAAAAGAAATTAAAAAACTAGTGCGGGAAGGTAAAAGAACCGCCTGGGACAATTATTCAAATCCGATCAGGGAGAAACAAAAGGAATTGATCGCTATTCTTGCTGACATTTCCAAATCTGCGCGAAATAAGACAGATATTCTGAGTCTAGCTAAAGACCTGAAAGCCATTAAAGAACCTCTTAAAAAAGATATTTTTTCAGTAGCCCGAAAAAGTTTACGCTTTTTACTCCAGGATGAACCTGCTTTAAAACAGGAACTACTGGAATGGATGAAAACATTCGAAAAAACTACAACAGATGATTACAGCAGCCATCTGTATATTGAGGATCAGCCTCGCATAGAAGAGGTAAAAGCCCAGTATTCGTCTGACGCCCAGGAAGTGGATGGCAGAATCATTCTTCGGGATAATTTCGATAATATCTTCGGAAGCAGGCCTGAAACACTAATCTTCGGTGAAGATTCAGGAGAAATTGGGGATGTAAACCAGGGCCTGGAAGGACTTCAGAATAAATATGGAGAACTCAGAGTTGCCGATGTAGGGATACGGGAAGCTACGATTTTGGGCCAGGGAATTGGAATGGCCATGCGGGGATTACGCCCAATTGCCGAAATTCAGTATCTCGATTACCTGATGTACGCTCTCCAAGGAATAAGCGACGATCTCGCCACCTTACAGTATCGAACCAAAGGAAAACAAAAAGCACCGCTTATTATAAGAACCCGAGGACACAGACTGGAAGGAATCTGGCACAGCGGCTCCCAAATGGGAGGTATTATAAACCTTGTTCGCGGTATTTATGTTCTTGTGCCCCGTAATATGACCAAAGCTGCCGGTTTCTATAACACACTTTTAGAACAGGACACTCCAGCGCTTATTGTTGAATGTTTGAACGGTTACAGGTTAAAAGAAAAAATGCCGGATAACCTAGCTGAAATTCGCACTCCAATTGGGAAAGTGGAAACCGTAAAAGAAGGAAAAGACATTACTTTGGTTTCCTACGGTTCTACCCTAAGAATAGTAGAGCAAACGGCCCAGGAACTGGAAGAATTCGGGATCAATGCTGAAGTTATCGACGTTCAATCTTTACTTCCCTTCGATTTAGATCACGATATTGTAAAAAGCGTCGAAAAGACCAACCGTCTTCTCGTGATAGATGAAGATGTTCCGGGCGGAGCTTCAGCATTTATCCTTGATAAAGTGTTGAACGAACAAAACGCATATAAATACCTTGATAGTAAACCGGATACCTTAACAGCAAAAGATCACCGACCTGCATACGGTACCGATGGAGATTATTTTTCAAAACCATCTGCCGATGATATTTTTGA
>DATISX010000004.1:0-8045 GCA_035468275.1 Salegentibacter sp. | reverse complement strand
ATCTTTTAAAGCATCGATAATTTGCTGAATGTATTTCCAGGAAAACTCATCGTAATCGGTGGGGCTTAGCATTCCGCCCCAGGAGTCGAAAATTTGTACGGCATCAACTCCGGCATCAACTTTGGCTTTTAAATAGGCGATGGTGGTATCGGTGATTTTCTGAAGCAATTGATGCGCCGCCACAGGATTGGTAAAACAAAACTTCTTCGCGATATCAAAATTTTTAGAACCCTGTCCCTGTACCGCATAGCAAAGGATAGTCCATGGAGAACCTGCAAAACCAATAAGCGGAACTTCATCATTAAGCTCCTTTTTGGTCATTTTTATCGCTTCCATCACGTAGCCCAGGGTTTCTTCAATATCCGGAACAATTACGCGATCTACATCTTCCTGAGTTCTGATTGGATTTGGCAGCCATGGCCCAACCCCCGGTTTCATTTCCACTTCTATATTCATCGCCTGCGGAACAACCAGAATATCGCTAAAAAGAATTGCAGCATCGGTTCCTACCTGCTTTATGGGCATTACCGTGATCTCTGTAGCCAATTCGGGGGTCCGGCAGCGGGTGAAGAAATCGTATTTTTCTTTCAGCTTCATGAAATCTGGCAGATAACGTCCCGCTTGTCTCATCATCCATACCGGTGGGCGTTCTACAGTTTCTCCTTTTAAGGCCCTTAAGAATAAATCGTTTTTTATCATTTTAGTTCTTCTCTTTATAATGCTTCACCACAGCGACAATAAGGTTCTCGATGCTGGGTTTGTTAGCAATAACAATATTTTTAGTATGTTTTTCAGCTTCCTCTGCCGTGGTTTTTCCAATACAAAAGGCAGTGCTGTTTTTTAGTTTATTTTCTGAAGTGAAACTCTTCACTCCGCTGGGACTATAAAACATGATTCCTTCAAATTCCTGAGGAAATCTCTGTTTGTTTAAACTTGTTTTATAAACCTCCACCTCCTGAAATTCCATGCCTTCTTTTTCTAATACTGAAGGTAATTCTTCCCTGCGCAAGTTTCCGCAGAAAAAGGTGAATTTCTTTTCGCGGTGTTTTTTAGTTATAATTTTTGCCAGATCACTTCCGTAATCTGAAACTTCCCGAATATTATAGTTATGGTTTTTTAAAAAACCGGCAGTTTTCTCACCCACACAAAAGCAATGCTCAATTTTCAGCTGTCTTTCAATGATAGCTGTTGCAGAGTTTTTGCTTGTTATAATGGCATTTTTAATCTCTTTGTCCGGAATTTCAAAATCCAGAAATTCAATATTAATGGCATCGTATTCCACAAGGCTCAACCCGGAATTCAGAAAGAGGTTTTTCTGACTTAAGCTGAGTTTTTTGGTAGAAAGGACTGTCATTATTTTAAGACCTTTCTGATTTCAGCCATCAGTTCTTTCCCGCCTTTGTTCAGCACTTCCCGGGCACAACTTCTTCCAAAACCTTCAATTTCTTCTATTCTGGTTGTTTTTTCAACTTCAATCTTTTGTTTCCCATCAAGACTGAAAAGTGCGCCTTTGAAATAAACTATATCTTTTTCTATGGTAACCAGAGCTCCAATTGGGGCGGTACAGCCGCCTTCAAGAGTTTTTAGGAATTGTCGCTCAATATGAACGCTTATTTTGCTTTCGCGGTGATTTAGTGGTTCCAGGGCCTTTCTGAAGAATTCATCATTTTCCATGGCCACTACGAGCATAGCTCCCTGCGCAGGAGCCGGAATCATCCAGTTGAGGTCGATATAGTTTTCGGGTTTCAGAGCGATACGCTCGAGGCCGGCAGCGGCGAAAATAGCTCCGTTCCAGTTGCTTTCCTTTAACTTCTTCATCCGGGTGTTTACGTTTCCGCGGAGATCTACCACTTGGTGATTGGGGTACCTATTAAGCCATTGCGCTTTACGGCGAAGACTTCCGGTGGCGATAGTCCCTTCAGAATTTAGAAAATCAAGTCCTTTATGAATTAAGATATCTTTGGGATTCGCTCTTTTTAAAACGGCAGCCTCCACAATTCCTTTGGGAAGGGCTGTGGGGACGTCTTTCATGGAATGAACGGCGATGTCAATCTCGCCTTTTATCATCGCAACATCCAGGGTTTTAGTGAAAATTCCCGTAATACCCATCTCGTATAAAGGTTGATCCAGGTTGAGGTCTCCGGTAGATTTCACCGGAACCAGTTTGGTTTCATGACCTAGTTTTTCGAGAGCATTTTGCACGGTTTTGGCTTGCCAAAGGGCAAGTTCGCTGTCCCGCGTGCCTATCCTTATGATTTTGTTCATTTTTGAAGCTCTTCTAACTGAAAAACTTTCTGGATGAGTTCCAGACTTTCATCAGTAGTTTCAGAATCGCTTTTTAGATGATTGGCGAAATGTTTGGTAATCTTCTGAATGATGCGATTGCTTATAATTTCGGCCTGCTCATCATTAAAATCGGTTATTTTCCTTCGTTGAAAATCCAATTCGTCATCCTTCATGGTCTTCAGTTTTTTCTTCAGCGCCTTGATCGTTGGAGCAAATTTTCGGGTTTCAAGCCATTTATTGAATTCGGATTCCACTTCAACGATAATTTCTTTAGCTTTTGGTATAAACTGCTGGCGTCTTTCCAGGGTAGCATCAGTCATTTTAGAAAGCTGATCGAGATGAACGAGTTTAACATTAGAAAGTTGGGCCACATCATCGGCTACGTTTTTCGGAATAGAAAGATCTAGGATGAGCAAATCTTTTTTGGGATAAATAAGTTCTTTGGAAATAGTAGGGTTATGCGCACCGGTTGCCACGATTAAAATGTCGCTGGTGCGAATTTCAGCTTGCAGATCGGCGTAATCTTTAACGATTAGATTAAATTTTCCTGCAATCTTTTCAGCCTTATTTTTTGTTCGGTTTATTAAGGTAATATGGTTGTTTTTGGTATGTTTCACCAAATTTTCGCAGGTATTACGGCCAATTTTTCCGGTTCCGAAGAGTAGGATATTTTTTTCGGAAACATTCTCAATATTCTTTAAGATATATTGTACCGAAGCAAAAGCAACAGAAGTCGCACCGCTGGAAATTTCGGTTTCATTTTTAATGCGCTTGCTCGCCTGAATCACAGCATTCACAAGACGCTCCAGAAAAACATTGGTAAGCCCCAGTTTTTTAGACTGGACAAAGGAGTTTTTCAGCTGACTAATAATCTCAAAATCGCCCAGGATCTGGCTGTCAAGCCCGGTTCCCACCTGAAACATATGAGCGATAGCCTTTTTGTTTTTATGTACATAGGCAACTTTCTCAAACTCTTCGACGGTACCATGGGTATGTTCGCAAAGCAATTTGATAAGTTCAAAGGGATGATGTGCAAAACCGTAAATTTCGGTACGGTTACAGGTGGAGGTGGTTAAGATAGCCTCAATTCCTTCCTCATTGGCCTGTTCCAGTAGTCGTTGTTTGGCTTCTTCCCCAAGGCTAAAATGACCTCTTATCTCGGCATCAGCCTTTTTATAGCTTAATCCGATGGTATAAAAATGTTTACCTCCAGAAAAATGAAAATTTTCCATGTATGTTTTTAGGATTGCAAGGACAAAAGTAAAACATCCCTTAAAGAAAATATAACGCTCAAAGTACTAAATGTATCGATTCCTGATAAATATCAGTTAAAATCGGTCTAACTTTGAAAAATAGCCGAAATAATGGTAAATTCAATTACTTGAAAGACCTTAATTTAGATGGCGAACAAAGAAATAAGTATTTTACGATGAAGACCACCGGTAAAAATATCGCTGAAGGAACCATAGTTAGCACTCAAATAGAGGAGGGGTTTTATATTCTAAAGTTCCTTAATGATTCAGCTGAAACCCAGAACTATGTTCGTGAGATCAACAGTAGTTTTATCCAGTTTCACTTTAATGTTAAGGGGAGTAGTAAGTTTTTGTTTAACGCTGGCGGGTATGAGTTACCGCTTGAAGAGGAAAATTCCCTTCTGCTTTACAATCCGCAGCAGGACCTTCCTTTAAACCTGAATCTGCAGCCAAATTCCTGGGTGATTTCCCTAGTGATCTCTATTAAAAAATTTCATGCGCTTTTCTCTCAGGAAGCCGATTATATTCCTTTTTTAAGTTTCGAAAACCGGGATAAAAAATATTATAAAGATGCGCCAATCACCCCTTCTATGGCAATTGTGCTTAACCAGCTTTTAAATTTCAGCTTAACTCCAAGCATCAAGAACCTGTATTTTAAAGGGAAAGCCTACGAGTTACTGAGCTTATATTTTAATAGAACTGAAGATCCTGACCTGGAACAATGTCCATTTCTTATCGATGAAGTAAACATCCTGAAAATTCGCCGGGCAAAAGACATTGTGATCTCTAAACTGGCCGAGCCGCCATCTTTACAGGAACTCGCCGATGAGATTGGACTGAGCCTGAAAAAACTCAAGGATGGGTTTAAGCAGATTTACGGCACATCGGTTTATAGCTTCCTTTTTGATTATAAAATGGAGTATGCCCGAAAATTGCTCGACACCGGGGAATACAATGTGAATGAAGTGGGGTTAAAGCTGGGTTACAGTACCGCCAGTCATTTTATAGCCGCTTTTAAAAAGAAATTCGGGACAACCCCGAAAAAATATATAATGTCTCTATCTACAAATGTTTAAACATGAATAAGCTTAGAATTTTCTCACTAATAATTTTTACGTTGATACTCTCATGGAGTATTAATGCGCAGGAAGAAGAGGAAAAAGAAAAAAAGGAAGTTTTGGTTTTCTATAAAACCGAAGGTTTTTGGCACAAATCTATTCCTACCGGTCATGCAACACTTGAAGATATCGGGGAGAAAAATGCTTATGAGGTTAAATTATCCAAAGACAGCGATGATTTCAATGAGGAAAGTCTTAAAAAGTTCGCTTTGGTAATTTTTTTAAACACTACCGGGGATGTCTTGAATGAGGATGAGCAAGCCGCTTTTGAAAATTATATCGCTAATGGTGGCAGTTTCTTCGGAATTCACGCCGCTGCCGACACAGAACATGATTGGCCCTGGTATGGTGAACTAGTGGGGGGTTATTTTGTGAGTCACCCTAAAGTTCAGCGCGCCAATGTGAATGTAGAAATACCAGATCATCCCACGGTTTCTCATCTTCCCAACCCATGGTCCAGAATAGATGAGTGGTACAATTATAAAAACCTCAACCCGGAAAATAAAATACTACTGAGTCTCGATGAAACTACCTATAAAGGTGGAGAGAATGGAAAAGAACACCCTATCGCCTGGTATCGTGATCTTCCCGGAGGCGGAGTGAGTATTTACACCGGTGGTGGCCACAGGATTCAGTCTTATATTGAACCTGGTTTCCGGGAGCATTTATCGAGGTGTATACTTTTTGCACTGGGAGATACCGATTTGATTATTGAACAATAAGAATTCAGAATAGCTGCGGTTTTTACCGCCCGTATTATAGTTATATTTTTGTGTTGAAATTAAAGAATCTATGAGCAAAGGCGTACTACTGGTTAACCTGGGATCCCCCGATAGCACCGATCCTAAAGATGTAAAAAAATACCTCGATGAATTCCTTATGGATGAGCGGGTTATAGATGTGCCATATTGGGCACGCGTGCTACTTGTGAGAGGAATAGTGCTAAATACCAGGCCAAAAAAATCGGCTGAAGCTTATCAGAAGATCTGGTGGAAAGAAGGTTCGCCATTGATTGTACTTTCAGAAAGATTACAGTCAAAAATTGACGATATAACTTCTGTACCAATTTCCCTGGCCATGCGCTACGGAAAACCTTCTATTATGTCCGGTTTACAGGAGTTGCACGATAAAGGCGTGAATGAGGTACTGCTTTTTCCACTTTATCCTCAGTTCGCGATGGCTACAACCGAAACCATTCTGGTTTTGGCTGAAGAACTTCGACAAAAGCATTTTCCGCAGATGCAATTCACTACGGTACCACCTTTTTACAATCATCCGGATTATATCAGAGTCTTGGCAGAAAGCATTTCGGATAATTTAAAAGGGAAGGATTTTCAGCATTTATTGTTTTCCTATCATGGAGTGCCTGAAAGGCATATCAGGAAAAGCGATATCACGAAATCCCATTGTAAAATTGACGGAAGCTGTTGTCAGACTGCTTCAGAAGCGCATCAGTTTTGCTACAGGCATCAATGTTTCGAAACTACCCGATTAGTCGCCGAATATCTTGAATTAAAAGAGAACTCATACAGCGTTTCCTTCCAGTCACGCCTAGGTTTTGACCCGTGGCTCCAACCATATACAGACAGAACCATAGAGCGCTTTGGCAAACAGGGAATGAAAAAACTTGCGGTAGTTACTCCTGCTTTTGTTTCAGATTGCCTGGAAACTCTTGAGGAAATAGCTATGGAAGGTGAGGAAATTTTTCATGAAGTAGGCGGAAAGGAATTTAATGTTGTTCCCTGCCTTAACGATCGTGATGACTGGGTGAATGTTTTAGCCCGCTGGATTGATGAATGGGCGCACCAAAAGGCTGTTGAGGTATAATGTCAAAGATCACCGCTGCCGAGCTGGGAAATAAACCTATAGGAAAACTTCTTATTCAGCAGGCAGTGCCGGCTTCTATTGGGATCCTGGTGATGTCCCTAAACATCCTGGTAGATACAATTTTTGTTGGAAACTGGATAGGTCCGGTAGCTATTGCAGCTATTAATGTGGTCTTACCGGTTTCTTTTTTTATCGCTGCCCTGGGAATGGCCATTGGAATTGGGGGATCTTCGGTGGTGTCAAGGGCTCTTGGTGCGAACAATTCTGAAAAGGCCCTGAGGACTTTCGGGAATATGATTAGCCTGACTCTTATTCTCACCTTAACGCTTGCAGGGCTTGGGCTAATGTTCGTAGATACTCTCATTCCTGCTTTTGGGGGTAAGGGCGCTATTTTTGAACCTGCCAGAATTTATTATCAGGTAGTGGTAAGCGGAGTGCCTTTTCTGGCGCTTTGCATGATGGGAAATACCGTTATAAGAGCAGAAGGGAAACCGAAATTCGCTATGGTGGCCATGATTATTCCTTCTGTGGCAAACCTTTTTCTAGATTATATATTGATAAATGTATTGGAAATGGGAATGTTCGGAGCGGCACTTGCTACTACGGCTTCCTATATTTTCTGTTTTGCTTATGTATTCTGGTTTTTCCTTTCGAAGAATTCAGAATTAAAGATAAGCTTTGCACATTTTGGATTTAAACTTCCGGTAGTAAAGGAAATTTCCTCCCTGGGATTTGTTACCCTTGCCCGCCAGGCCGTGGTGAGTGTTATTTATCTGCTGATGAATAATATTCTCTTTGATCTGGGCGGAGAAAATGCGGTTACGGTTTATGCTATTATTGCAAGGATGCTCCTATTTGCATTATTTCCGGTATTGGGGGTGACCCAGGGCTTTTTGCCAATCGCCGGATATAACTATGGAGCCAGAGAATTTTCAAGGGTGAAAAAAAGTATCAGGACTGCAATAACTTACGCCAGCTTACTGGCGCTGCTGGTTTTTGCCGGGATAATGGTTTTTTCCGAAGAAATAGTAAAGGTTTTTACCGGGAATGAAGAAATTATCGCAGCGACGCCTTCAGCCATGCGATGGGTATTTGCGGCTACTCCAATAGTTGCACTCCAGTTAATAGGGGCGGCTTATTTCCAGGCAATAGGAAAAGCTCTGCCCGCATTATTACTTACACTCTCCCGACAGGGATTTTTCTTCATTCCTCTGGTCCTGATCCTGCCGAATTATTTTGGGGAATTGGGGGTATGGATCTCCTTTCCGTTGGCTGATGTTTTGTCTACTATTGTAACAGGTTTTTTCCTTAACCGGGAAATAAAGCAAAACCTGAATCCCGATTAATATTTAGGACTGAAATTCCTAAAACAAATACTTACCTTTGTTAGGAGTATAAGCTTTCAGATTATCTAAGAATGCAAGCAAACCTATAATTTGTGATAGATTATTACCACTACATTAAAGCACTTCATTTAATTTTTGTGATCACCTGGTTTGCCGGGCTTTTTTATATCCCCAGGTTATTTATCTATCATATTGAAGCTAACCAGAAGCCCGAA
>DATISX010000003.1:0-8956 GCA_035468275.1 Salegentibacter sp. | reverse complement strand
GTAGAGCCTGGTGAAGCAAATGAGTAGCAGAATGGTTTGAGGCGGTTTCTTCACGCTGGGTTTTGCCTACCACGGCCACTAATTTTCCCTGCGGATTCCTGGGTAGTTTTTTGGCAAAATGAACAATAAGGTTATTTTCTTTTTTGGTATCGTAAATGGAAATTTTATTCCCATCGGCCTCTTCAAGATACCCCTTATCTCCTACCTGGCCGCCGCCTTCAGGATACAATGGAGTTTGAGTGAGCACCAATTGGTACTCCTCACCTTGTTTTTTTGTTTCTACCTTGCGGTATTTTGCAAGCTGCACTTCAGCTTCCAGCGCATCATACCCTATAAAAGCTTCTTCAGCAACTGGGTTTAGTTCCTGCCAATCTCCGGCAGTGATTTGCGTCGCCGCACGGGAACGGTCTTTTTGTTGCTTGAGTTCTGCCTCAAATTCCTTAACGTCCAGCTCATAACCACGCTCTCTTAGGATTATCGCGGTAAGGTCGATTGGAAACCCAAAGGTGTCGTAAAGCTCAAAAGCTTTTTTTCCAGAAACCTTTTTACCTTCGGTTTCTGAAATAATATTTTCAAGGCGAACCAAGCCCTGGTCAAGGGTCCGAAGGAAAGAATTTTCTTCTTCCCTGATCACATTTTCAATAAGCTTCTTTTGTGAAACAAGTTCAGGGAAAGCATCTCCCATTTGCTCACTCAGTGTGGAAACCAGTTTAAAAATAAAAGGTTCTTTAGTGTCGAGAAAGGTAAAGCCGTAACGAATAGCTCTTCTTAGGATTCGGCGTATTACATAACCTGCGCCGGTATTTGAAGGCAATTGCCCATCGGCGATCGAAAATGCAACCGCACGAACGTGATCGGCGATCACCCTGATGGCGATATCAGCTTTATCAGACTTACCGTAAGTGGTATTGGTGATCTTTTCTAACTCCTGGATTAGCGGAGTGAAAACATCTGTATCATAGTTGGATTGTTTTCCCTGTAAAACCATAGAGAGGCGTTCAAAGCCCATCCCGGTATCGATGTGTTTTGCCGGAAGTTCTTCCAGGGAACCATTGGCTTTGCGGTTGTATTGCATGAAAACCAGGTTCCAGATCTCAACAACCTGGGGATGATCCTGATTCACAAGTTCGCGACCGGGTTGTTTTGCCTTTTCGGCTTCAGACCTAATATCTACGTGGATTTCGGAACAAGGTCCGCATGGACCCTGATCCCCCATTTCCCAAAAATTATCCTTTTTATTTCCGTAGATAATCCGCTCTTGGGGAACAATTTTTTTCCAGATCTCTAAAGCTTCAGTATCCAGGCCAAGACTATCTTCCTCGCTACCTTCAAAAACCGAAACATAAAGGTTTTCTTTATTGATTTTAAATACTTCGGTAAGCAGTTCCCAGGCCCAGTTTATAGCTTCTTCCTTGAAATAATCGCCGAAACTCCAGTTGCCAAGCATCTCGAACATGGTGTGGTGATAGGTATCCATCCCCACCTCCTCCAGATCGTTGTGTTTTCCGCTTACGCGAAGACATTTTTGGGTATCGGTGATACGGGTATATTTTGGCACCGAATTTCCGAGGAAATATTCCTTGAACTGGTTCATTCCGGCATTGGTAAACATAAGTGTGGGATCGTCTTTGATCACCATAGGTGCCGAGGGCACTATCTGGTGAGTTTTCGACTTAAAAAATTCTAAGAATTGGTTGCGTATTTCCTGAGATTTCATCAAAACGTTCTATTCTAAAATTTATAAAATTGTGACGGCGTTGAAACAATTTTTATATTTGCTCGTTAAGCCTTTACAGTTTGCACGGTAATTGCTCTTGTTGGTGGCAAAAATAGCATAAATTTGACTCATGTCGAAGGTTAAATATTATTACGATAGCGAAACGCTTTCCTATAAAAAAATCGAACGCCGAAAAGGCAGGCGCATAGGCATTATATTCCTTAGTATTCTAGGATCTTTCCTGGCAGGATTTCTTCTTTTAGTGGTATATCTCAATATTCCGCAGATAGAAACTCCTAAGGAAAAAGCATTAAAACGGGAACTTCATAACATGCAGTTGCAATATGGTCTGCTGAACAAAAAGATGGACCAGATTCAGGATGTACTGGCCAATGTAGAAGACCGAGACAATAATATTTACAGAATGTATTTTGAGGCCAATCCCATTCCCGAAGAACAACGCCGGGCAGGTTTTGGCGGTATCAACCGGTATCGGGATCTGGAAGGTTTTGATAACTCCAAGTTGATCGTAGAGACCAACAAGCGAATGGACATCTTAACCAAACAGATCGTGGTTCAGTCTAAATCTTTAGATGAGATCGCAGAGCTGGCCAGGGAAAAAGAGGAGCTGCTATCTGCCGTACCGGCAATCCAACCTGTAAAAAATGAAGACCTCAGCAGGATTGCATCGGGTTATGGATGGAGAACAGATCCTTTTACCAAAGTGAGGAAATTCCATTACGGAATGGATTTCACCGCACCTCGTGGTACACCTATCTATGCGACAGGAGATGGAAGGATAGAACGCGCAGATAACAGATCTACGGGTTATGGGAATCACATCAGAATAGATCACGGCTACGGCTACACGAGTTTGTACGCCCACCTGCATAAATATAATGTCAGAGTAGGCCAGCGGGTCTTAAGAGGAGATATAATAGGCTATGTGGGTAGCACCGGCAGATCGCAGGCGCCACATTTGCATTACGAGATCTTTAAAGACGACAGGAGAATAAATCCTATTAATTTCTATTACGGCCATCTTTCTCCTGAGGAATTTGACGAGGTTTTGAAGAAGGCCCAACAAGAAAACCAATCTCTGGATTAATGCATCTTAACCTACCCGATAAACGATATTACAGCATTGGCGAAGTAGCTACCGCCTTTAATGTAAACACTTCCCTTATTCGTTTTTGGGAAAAGGAATTCGATGTTATTAAACCGAAAAAAAATGCCAAAGGAAACCGTAAATTTACTCCTGAAGACATCAAAAACCTGGAGTTTATTTATCACCTTGTAAAGGAAAGAGGTTTTACCCTGGAGGGGGCGAAGACTCATCTGAAGGAAGAAAGACAGAAAACCCTCAACAATTTTGAAATAATTCGTAAGTTAGAAGGAATAAAAGCAAGACTAACCGACCTTAAAAACCAATTGTAAATATGAAAAAGTGGCTTATCCCGGCAATTATTATTGCCATTGTAGTTTTTGTGATATACAGTTTTACCGCCGGTGTAAATAATACCGCCGTTCAAAAAGAAGAAAACGCCAAGATGGCCTGGGCCAACGTGGAGAGCTCCTACCAACGCCGGAATGACCTAATTGGAAACCTGGTACAAACCGTAGAAGGTGCTGCCGATTTTGAAAGAGGAACGCTTACCGATGTTATTGAAGCCCGTTCCCGAGCCACCTCAGTGAATGTTGATGCCGATAATCTTAGTGCGGAGCAAATTCAGCAGTTCCAGCAAGCACAAAGCGGAGTAACTTCAGCTTTATCGCGATTACTGGTAACCGTGGAGCGTTATCCCGATATCAAGGCTAACCAGAATTTCCTTCAGTTACAATCACAATTGGAAGGTACAGAGAACAGGATCAATGTTGCCAGAGACAGATACAACGAGTCTGTAGCCGATTACAATACCTATATCAGGGTATTCCCTAATAATATTTTCGCCGGAATGTTTGGTTTTGAAAGAATGGAGCGTTTCCAGGCCGATGCAGGTGCAGAAGACGTACCGGATGTGGAATTCGATTTTTAAACAATGAGCAAGGTAGAAGATTTCCTGACAAAAAAGGAAGAGGAAGAGATAGTTAATGCTATCAGAACCGCCGAGGGTCGCACCTCCGGAGAGATCAGGGTTCACCTTGAAAAATCCTGCGGAGAGAAAGATATCTTCGAGCGGGCTATGGAGGTCTTCCACCAGCTGAAAATGGATAACACCAAAGAAGAAAACGGGGTGCTTATTTATGTAGCCGTGGAGGATCATAAATTTGTCATCTATGGAGACCGCGGCATCAACGATGTTGTTCCCCCTGATTTCTGGGAAAGCACCAAAGACGCTATTGTAAGTCAGTTTAAAGAAGGAAAGCATAAACAAGGTTTAGTAGACGGAATTTTAAAAGCCGGAAAACAGCTGGAGGAACACTTCCCCTGGTCGCCCGATAATACAAACGAACTTTCCAACACCATTTCAAAAGAATAAATGCTACAAGCCCAACTCAAGCCCATATTCACCCTTATTTTTTCACTGACACTGGTTGTTTCAGGATACAGTCAACGGGACATCCCTCCCAGACCTTCGATGCAGACCAGCGTTTATGATGAGGCTGATGTTTTAAGCAGCGGGGAAGAGCAACAACTTGAGCAAAAGCTAATAAATTACGCCGATACCACTTCTACCCAGATCGTGGTGGTTACAATTGAATCTTTACAGGGAGAATATGAAGGTACCTATGCCGCTCACTGGGCTGAAGAATGGGGAATAGGACAATCTAAAGAGGATAATGGGCTTTTGATCTTACTGGCTGAAAACGACAGGAAAATCTGGATAACTACCGGTTATGGTCTGGAAGAATACCTCACCGATGCCCGAACAAAACAGATCATCGAGCAAATTATACTTCCTGAATTCAGGCAGAATAATTATTACGGTGGTCTTGATCAAGGGACCACAGCGATCTTTCAGGTGCTGGAAGGCACTTTTCAAGGTACACCGCAGACCAAAGGAAAATCGGGAGGCATTCCAGTGCAGCTGCTCATCCTGGGAATTATCTTTTTGGTCATTATAGTTTCCCTTAGCAACAAAAACAAAGGCGGCCGCAATGGTGGTCGCAGAAGCACAGGAGGCACTCTATTGGATGCTATTATTCTAAGCTCCCTTGGTCGCGGCTCTTTTGGAGGCGGTGGCAGTTCAGGTGGCGGCTTTGGAGGTGGCGGCGGCTTTGGTGGAGGTTTTGGTGGCGGCGGCTTCGGCGGTGGTGGTGCCGGGGGAAGCTGGTAAGCGTCTTATCGGTTGATTACTTCACAAACTATCATCTCCGCAAAAATATTAATTTTCTTCTTCCGGCTTTTCAGTTTTTTTATTTTCTAATTTTTGTTGTTGTTTCTGTTGTTTTTCAACCTGCAGTTCATTTCCCGCCTCTAAATTATCTTTTACGTACAATTCATTCACAATTACAATAAGTGCAGCAAGGATTGGTGTTGCCAGTATTAAACCGAGAATACCGGTAAGAATTCCCAGTAATACCATCCAGAAAAGTGTTAGTGCCGGCGGAAGTTGCACCATTTTCTTTTCAATAAGAGGGGTAATCAGGTAACTTTCTATTATTTGGATACCAAAATACAGGATAATCACATAAATAAACATATTTCCTCCCTCCATTAGCCCAATCAATACTGCAGGAGCAAGGGCCAAATAGGGTCCAATATTCGGAATAAAGGAAAAAAGGGCAGCAATCAAAGCTAACGCATAAGGAAGTGGCATCCCAAGAATTTCCAATCCTACAGCCGTTAAAATACCTACCACCAACATGGAGATAAGTTTGGCCATCATCCACAAACTTAATGTGGTATGAACTTTATTCATAACTTCCCGCAGACGTGGACGAAAATCTACCGGGAAAAGACTAATAAAACCCTTTGTGTAAATATTTGGAGTCGATGCAAGAAAAATACCTGTGATAATGATTATAAAAAAATTAGCTATTGCTCCAATTGTCGAAGAGAAAGATCCCACTACTCTTGAAAGAATTTCTTCCCTGTTCTTCATTAATTCGTCCATTTCAGTAGGAAGTTCATCAAATAATTCCCGCCCCACCTCGGTATCGGTGATCTCTTCTTTTAAGTTGTTAAGGGATTTAGGCAAGGTGTCGGACATTTCACGCACTTGAGAAGCTATGGCCGGCCCGATTAAACTTATCATTAGATAAAGAATACCCACGGAAAACAGAATAACCAGAAGTAAAGAAAGCCAATATTTCATCCCGGTATTTCTTACAATCCAGCTTGAACTAAAATTCAACAATACAGAAAGGAATATTCCGGCAAATACAAGCAGAAAAAAATTAGGATGAAATATTATCAGCGCAAAGCTGGAGATCAGCAATAAAGTTATAAAAACGCCGGTGGTAATTTTTTTGTTGAATTTTTCCATAACAACTAAAGATATAAATTTTCTGTAATGAAAAAGATTTATTTTTAGATCAATAGACTGCTAGTGGATCGATCTGTTGAAGAGGTAGAACAACTTTATGGAAATATAAACCTATCTCCTACGACCTCTTCCCTGTGGACCGCCGCTTCCTCCAAATTTATCCAGTTTATAGGTAAAACTAAGCATGGCGTAGCGTGTTAATATCAAATTGCTGGTATCCTGAATGAAATCGTCTCCAATTGTTCGCCGGGTGTCAATATTCTGATTAAGCATATCATACACCTTTATTTTTAAGGTAGCATCGTCGTCCAAAAACTGGTATCCAAGGCTGGTATTCCATAAAAGAGAAGTATTATCAAAACCGGGGGAAGTTATTCCGAAATAATTGTAAGAAATATCATTTCCAAAAACTACGTTTTCGGGCCAGTAAGTGGTTACCTCCAAACCAATACGATGATCAAAGAAATCCTCATTCCTGTCCGGATTAATGTCGTAAGCGGTATTATTATAAGTTAACCGGTAATTAGGATTGATATCAAAGAGTTCCTCTATGGCATAGGTGAAACGAACGTTAGAGGAAAGGCTATAGCGTTCTGCGTTATATTTTACAGTATTTGTAAAACCAACATTCTTATTGTAGGAAGCATTTAAACCACCTCCAAAACGGAATTCTCTTTCATCGTTTTTGATCTGTTTATTCAAAAACACCCGGCCATAGGCACTCATTACTCCATCAACATTGGTGAAGGTAGTGGTTCTAACAAAATCATCTATGGTTGTATATGGAACCACAGTATTATCGGTAAAACTTAAATTCACCGAACTAAAGATCCCGCTTCTTGTAGAGAAGTCGAAATTGCGATAATCCATCCTGATACTTTGCCGGTAAGCCGGATCCAATTCCGGATTCCCTAGCCTTATATTCAAAGGATTTGTACGGTCTAAAACCGGTTGCAACTGGTTGATGGAAGGAATATCTACATCGGTATCATAACTAAAGGTTAGACTTTTTGATCTTTCCACTTCATAACGAATCCTGGCTCTCATGAAAAGATTATTGTAGGTATTATCAAAAGCGGCATCTTCAAGAAAATTCTCATTTTCCAGGCTGGTATGCAAGAGTCCAAAGTCGGTATTGATTCTCCAAATATCACCTTCATAATTTAAACCAACATTAGGAATATGCCTGAGGCTGGTTACCTGAAAATCGTTGCTTAAAACCTCATTTAAGCGGTTATAATCGTCACTGCCATTTTCGGTTTCATAGACATATCTTTTGTTCGTGGAATTCGCATATTCCATATCGTACGAAACATCCAGAAAAAACTGGTCGGCCAGTACACTGCGTTTACTCACTTCAAAAGAATACCTGTCTTCATTTTCATCTTCATCAATATACTGATCCTGAATTACAGTATTTTCATCCCCATCTTCAACAAATAAACTTTCAGAATAGAAAAAGTTATCATTGCGTTGCCTGTTGTGATCATTGGAAAATTCTAGTTGTAAATAAGCGCCCCTACTTCCAAAACGTTTGATAAAATCTATATCGTTATTAAAACTCTGGCGTTCCAGATCTTCATTATTAAAGGTTTCAGCATTATTGATAAGATTTCCGTCCTCATCCAAAGACTCTTCAACTCTGTTGCGGGTTGATTTTCCAAAATTGGCGTTATATCGGGGGCTAATTGAGAGGCGTGTAAGACTATCAAACTCCACTTCGAAGTTAATATTTGCCCGGTGGCTGTCGTTGAGGAGGTTGCTTCTATCTTCAGAATTTGAATAATACAGGGAATCGGGTAATATATTTTCTCTCGAGACCAAGGTTCTTCTTTCGGTATCATTTCTTCCAAAAAAGTAATCGCCGCTTAACCTTATTATATCGTCCCATTTATTTACAAAATTCAAACCCGCGGTTTCGGCTTTTGTTATTCCTCCTCCGCCGCCTCCAAAGACAGCTCTTCCGGCACTACGCCCCATCATTCCGAAAACCTCATCATAACTAAATCCCGAACTGTTTATATTGTTTGAGCTCCCAAGGGCACTAATACGTAAATCATCTTTAAAATAATTAGCAATTGCACTCATTTCATATCGGTCATCTGTACCGCCACCTACAGTTGCTCTTGCAAAATATCCCTGATTCTTGTCTTCTTTTATTGTGATGTTTACGGTTTTATTCTCGGGATCGCCGGGTTTCCAGGTAAATTCCTCAGACCTTGTTTTGGTATCGGTCACCTGAATTTTATCTATGATCTCCTTCGGAAGATTTTTTGTAGCGATACGGTGGTCGTCTCCAAAGAATTCTTCCCCGTTCACCATGACCCTTGAAACCGGTTTGCCATTTACCGTGATATCTCCGTTAGAATCTATCTCAACTCCCGGTAGTCTTTTCATTAGCTCCTCCAGATTGGCATTTGGCTGGGTAGAAAAGGAATCAGCATTAAATTCCAGAGTGTCCTTTTTTACCGAAATAGGAGCGCTTGTCCCCTTAACAAGAATTTCATCGAGGTTATTGTCCTGCATTTTCATGGAAATATTTCCTAGATCAAGGCTTTTCTCAATCTCCAGACTGCGATTATAAGTTTGAAATCCCGCATAGGAAATCCGGAAATTCACTTTTTCAGCTTCAGTGGTTCCTGAAAGCCTGAATTCGCCGTTTCTCTTCGAAATAGAATAAGTAACCAGGCTACTGTCGGAAGCCTTTTCTGCATAAATAGTCGCCGATTCAAGCGGATTCCCGTTGGGACCCACCACTTTCCCTGTGATTTCAAAATTTTGTGCTGCTAAAATTCCGGATAGAAATAAA
>DATISX010000002.1:0-22871 GCA_035468275.1 Salegentibacter sp. | reverse complement strand
TAATTATTCGTAATAACCGTTTGAAAAGGTTGATGGAGATCAAAGCTCCTGAAGTAATTCTACGTAACGAAAAACGTATGCTTCAGGAATCGGTAGATTCATTATTTGACAATACCAGAAAATCTTCAGCAGTAAAAACCGATTCTAACCGCCCACTGAAATCGCTTTCAGATTCGCTTAAAGGTAAGCAGGGACGATTCCGTCAAAACCTGCTTGGTAAGCGTGTAGATTACTCGGCACGTTCGGTAATTGTTGTTGGACCTGAATTGAAAATGTACGAATGTGGTATTCCAAAGGATATGGCAGCCGAACTATACAAGCCTTTCGTGATCAGAAAATTGATCGAGAGAGGAATTGTAAAAACAGTAAAATCTGCAAAGAAAATTATAGATAAAAAAGAGCCGGTGGTATGGGACATCCTTGAGAACGTTCTTAAAGGACACCCTGTATTGCTTAACCGTGCCCCCACACTTCACCGTCTGGGAATCCAGGCATTCCAGCCAAAACTAATTGAAGGAAAAGCTATCCAGTTGCACCCACTTGCATGTACGGCATTCAACGCCGATTTTGATGGGGATCAGATGGCGGTTCACCTTCCATTAGGACCGGAGGCTATCCTGGAAGCACAGTTATTAATGCTGGCATCTCACAATATTCTTAACCCTGCGAACGGTTCCCCAATTACGGTTCCGTCTCAGGATATGGTGCTTGGTCTTTACTATATGACCAAATCAAGAGTTTCTACCGATGAAGTGAAAGTAAAAGGCGAAGGTCTTACTTTTTACTCTGCGGAAGAGCTTATTATTGCTTACAATCAGAAGCAGGTTGATCTTAATGCTGTAATTAAAATAAGAACCAAAGATTTCAATGAAGCCGGGGAACTAGTCACTCAAATTATTGAAACTACCGTTGGTAGAGTAATCTTTAATGAAGCTGTACCAGAAAAGGCCGGTTTTGTCAATGAAGTACTTACCAAAAAATCTTTACGTGATATTATTGGTAATATTTTAAAAGTAACCAGTGTACCTGAAACCGGAGAATTCCTTGATGCCATTAAGGATATGGGATATGGTTTCGCATTTCGTGGTGGACTTTCCTTCAGCTTAGGTGATATTATTATTCCTGAAGAAAAACAGGCAATGATCGATGAAGCCAATGAACAGGTTGAAGGTATTATAGGAAACTATAATATGGGTCTTATCACCAACAATGAACGTTATAACCAGGTTATTGATATCTGGACCTCTACCAATGCGGGTCTTACTGAATTAGCTATGAAGCGAATTCGGGAAGATCAGCAAGGATTCAACTCGGTATATATGATGCTTGATTCCGGAGCGCGTGGTTCTAAGGAGCAGATTCGTCAGTTAACCGGTATGCGTGGATTGATGGCTAAACCTAAAAAATCCAGTTCAGGAGGTGGGGAAATTATCGAAAACCCAATTCTTTCTAACTTTAAGGAAGGACTTTCAATTCTTGAATACTTTATCTCTACTCACGGTGCGCGTAAAGGTCTTGCCGATACGGCTCTTAAAACTGCCGATGCTGGTTACCTTACCCGTAGACTTGTGGATGTATCGCAGGATGTAATCGTAAATATAGAAGATTGTGGCACCTTAAGAGGAGTAGAAGTTAAGCCACTTAAGAAGAATGAAGAAATTGTTGAATCTCTAGGAGAAAGAATCCTTGGACGTATTTCTCTTTATGATGTAACCCATCCTTCAACCGGAGACCTTCTTGTTACAGCCGGTGAGGAAATCACCGATGAAGTTGTTGATAAGATCAACGCTGCACCTATCGAAAGTGTAGAGGTTCGTTCTCCACTTACCTGTGAGGCTAAAAAAGGAATTTGTGCCAAATGTTACGGAAGAAACCTTTCTACCAATAAGATGGTCCAAAAAGGTGAAGCGGTTGGTGTTGTAGCTGCTCAGTCAATTGGGGAGCCGGGAACTCAGCTTACGCTTCGTACCTTCCACGTAGGTGGTATTGCAGGGAACATTTCAGAAGACAATAAACTTGAGGCTAAATTAGACGGTATTGCCGAAATTGAAGACCTTAAAGTGGTAAAAGGTGAAGCTCCTGATGGAAGCCTTGCCGAAATAGTGATCTCACGTACAGCAGAGCTTAAGATAAAAGATAAGAAAACCGGAGTGGTACTAAGTACCAGTAATATTCCTTATGGTTCTCAAATCTTTATCGATAACGGTGCTGAGGTTAAGAAAGGCGATATTGTATGCCAGTGGGATCCATATAACGGAGTTATTATTTCTGAATTTGCCGGAAAGATCAAATATGAAAACGTGGAGCAGGGTGTAACCTACCAGGTTGAAATAGATGAACAAACCGGATTCCAGGAAAAAGTAATTTCAGAATCAAGAAACAAAAAATTAATTCCAACGCTTCATATTCTAGGTAAGAAAGACGAAGTGATCAGGTCTTACAACCTGCCGGTGGGTGCCCACCTGATGGTTGATAACGGAGACAAAATCAAGGTAGGTAAGATCCTGGTTAAAATACCGCGTAAATCTTCTAAAGCTGGGGATATTACAGGTGGTCTTCCAAGGGTAACTGAATTGTTCGAAGCCCGTAACCCGTCTAACCCGGCCGTGGTAAGTGAGATCGATGGAGTTATTTCTTTCGGAAAGATCAAGCGTGGTAACCGTGAGATAATCGTGGAATCTAAACTTGGTGAGGTTAAGAAATATTTAGTTAAGCTTTCTAACCAGATCCTTGTTCAGGAGAATGATTATGTACGTGCAGGTATGCCACTTTCTGATGGATCTGTTACTCCGGAGGATATTCTTAATATCAAAGGGCCAAACGCGGTTCAGCAGTATCTGGTAAACGAAGTTCAGGAAGTTTATAGACTACAGGGTGTGAAGATTAACGACAAGCACTTTGAAGTAGTTGTAAGACAAATGATGCGTAAAGTTAGAATTCAGGATCCGGGAGATACTATTTTTCTTGAAAACCAGCTTGTTCATAAAGCTGATTTCATCGAGGAGAACGATAAGATCTTCGGAATGAAAGTAGTGGTAGATTCAGGAGATTCAGAGAACCTGAAACCAGGACAGATCATTTCTCCGCGTCAGCTAAGAGACGAGAATTCTCTTCTAAGAAGAGAAGACAAGAACCTGGCTACAGCTAGAGATGTGACCAATGCAACTGCTACACCGGTGCTTCAGGGTATTACCAGAGCATCGCTTCAAACTAAATCTTTCATATCGGCGGCATCCTTCCAGGAAACCACCAAAGTATTGAACGAAGCTGCTGTAAGCGGTAAGATCGATGAGCTTGAAGGACTTAAGGAGAACGTGATTGTAGGACATAGAATTCCTGCAGGTACCGGAATGCGTGAGTATGACAGCATTATTGTTGGTTCTAAAGAAGAATTTGACGAGATGTTAGAGAATAAGAATAAACAAGAAGTTAATTACAATTAATTTCATAAAACATCAGGGTCGTAATTGCGACCCTGATTTATTTTAAATCCCGTCCGGATAGTTATCTGGACGGGATTTTTTGTATTTTAGTGATACATGATTTTATGAATCATGTATCCTGCATATATTTTGATACCGAAAACTTTCATTAAAATTAAAATCAATAAGATGAGTGAAGAGAAAAAACAACCTAAAAAAGGACAAATAAATATAGAACTGGATGATTCTGTCGCGGAAGGAACCTACTCAAATCTGGCCATCATTAATCATTCGGTTTCTGAATTTGTGATCGATTTTGTGAATATTATGCCGGGGAAACCTAAGAGCAAGGTAAAGTCAAGAATTATCCTAACCCCACAACACGCCAAAAGATTACTGAAGGCTTTGGGAGATAACGTAAAGCGTTTTGAAAAGGCTCACGGAGAGATCCAGGATTTTGAAAAGTCACCGTTGCCACTGAATTTTGGTCCAACAGGACAGGCTTAATTTTCAATAAAAAATAGTCACTTTTGTGATTTTTAATAGACCTCATAATTTCCAGTTATGGGGTTTTATTTTTCAGTTATATTTTTATCCTTTGATCGGAAAAAATATATTACCCCACCAACGAGCAAAGCCAAAGCTCCTGCAATGAGATTTTCTACAGTAGTGCTTATTAAGAAAACCAGACAAATTAACAACGCAATCACGGGGATGGTATATCCTCCCGGAAGACGAATTGCATTAGGGTTATTTGGATAACGTTTTCGAAGTATTGGTAAAGCTGCTGCTGTACCGACATAAGTTGCCAAACGTGCAATTATAGATAACATAGCCAAACCTACAAATGACCCTGATAGAGCAAGGGCAAGGGCAATGCCAGATTGCACCAAAATTGCCACAGCCGGGGTACGATAACGTGGATGGACTTTAGCCAGGGCCTTAAATCCATAACCATCTTTGGCCAAGGCATAAAGATATCTAGGTCCAATAAGCGTTGTATTGCCCACATTACCAAATATTGAAACCATTGCACCAATGGTCATGAGTAAAGCCATCCCGGCACCAGCAAAATAGGCTCCGGAGTCGGCTAATGGAGATTCAGATTGCTGAAGGGCAGGGTAGGTGCCCACAGCAACAAACTGAACTAATGTATAGATAAGGGTTACCAAAAGCACCATAATCAGTAAGGCGAAGGGGACATCCTTTTTTGGATTTTTATATTCTCCGGCAGCTGCAGGTGTATTTTCGAAACCTACATAAGCGAAAAGCAATAATAAAACTACTTCAGACATCGATTCAAAAGTAACCGGAGGAATATCAGTAGTGATAAATTCCCATTTCACGAAAAATAAACCAATAACAATAAAAATTATCAAAGGCACCGATTTCGCAATAGTTAGAAAAACGGCCATTTTGGTGCCTTGTTTTACACCAATAATATTGACCCATGTGAGAAATGACAGTGAAACTGTAATTACCAAAGCCCTTACCCATCCCTCGGCGGCCTCGGGCCATAAATAACTTGAGGCCATGGCAAATCCAACGGAAAGAGAGGCTACGGAAGTTACACGGGCAAGCCAGGTCATCCATCCCACTTCAAATCCAATAAAATCTCCAAATGCTTCACGGGTGTATAAATAAGCTCCTCCCGGTTCATCAAAATAACTTGAAGCCTCTGCAAAACATAAAACCAATACTGCTACTGCACATCCAGCCAGAAAAACGGCCCATATACTTGCTCCACCCAACAACAGTGCTGCCGCTGCCGGAAGTAGAAACACTCCGCTCCCAACTACATCGTTTATGGAAAGGCCTACAATTTGCCAACGGGAAACTGCCCGGGCTAGTTTTGGTGAAGATTTTGATTCCTTCATAGTCTCAATATTTCTAAAGAGCTAAGTACCAGTTGATCTGTTGTCATCGAATTTTCGTTTGTTTGGGAGAAAGGACTGCCATATACTTCCAAATATAAAAAAGATTGGAAGACTACAAACTTTTAGATCCGGTAAAGAACAGATTAGATAGGTTAATACTTATTTTATTCTATATAGGGTATCTTAGAATTCGGAAACCAAATGAAATTTTAAGGACGGGTATTTCTGCTGAGTCATCTGCAAAGAAAACTGGCTATCAGCAAAAAATACCAATTGACCCCGTTTATCTTTTGCAAGGAATTTTGCTTTCACTCTCTTGAATTCCTTGAATTCCTCGCTCTTCTCGTTTTCGGCTTCAATCCAGGTTGCTTTGTGAACATTCAGGTTTTCGTATGTACATTTAGCGCCATACTCGTGTTCCAGCCTGTATTGAATCACTTCAAACTGAAGTGCTCCAACGGTACCAATCACCTTTCTACCATTCATTTCAAGAGTGAAAAGCTGAGCAACCCCTTCATCCATCAACTGGTCGATCCCTTTTTCCAGTTGTTTTGATTTCATTGGATCGGCATTATTGATATACCGGAAATGCTCAGGAGAGAAGCTTGGGATTCCTCGGTAGTTAAGTTGTTCGCCTTCAGTTAAAGTGTCTCCAATCTTGAAATTCCCGGTATCATGAAGGCCTACAATGTCTCCCGGATAGGAAACATCAACAATCTCTTTCTTTTCAGCAAAAAACGCATTCGGACTGGAGAATTTGAGATTTTTCCCCTGTCTGACATGAAGGTAGGGTTTGTTTCTTTCAAATTTTCCTGATACTACTTTTATAAATGCCAGTCGGTCCCTGTGTTTGGGATCCATATTGGCGTGAATTTTAAATACAAAACCGGTGAACTGTTCTTCATCAGGCTTTACGGTTCGGGTATCGCTATCTTTTGGGCGGGGTTTGGGCGCGATCTCAATAAAACAATCGAGAAGTTCCCTAACTCCAAAATTATTCAGGGCCGACCCGAAAAATACAGGTTGAAGATTTCCTTGCAGGTAAGCTTCTTTATCAAATTCAGGATAAACTCCCTGGGCTAGTTCTAATTCTTCGCGAAGAGTGTCGGCAGCTTTATTGCCAATCAGGTTGTCTAGATCTTCAGAATTAAGGTCTGAAATTTCTACTGTTTCCTCTATATCCTTACGAGGATCTCCGGTAAAAAGGTTTACATTTTTCTCCCAGATGTTGTAAATCCCTTTAAAATCGTAACCTATCCCGATGGGAAAACTCAACGGGGTAACTTTGAGATTGAGTTTCTGCTCAATTTCGTCAAGCAATTCAAAAGCATCCTTTCCCTCACGATCCAGTTTATTGATAAAAACGATCATTGGGATATTTCGCATTCGGCAAACTTCAACCAGTTTTTCAGTTTGTTCCTCAACCCCTTTGGCGACATCAATAACAACAATAACACTATCAACCGCGGTAAGGGTTCTGAATGTGTCTTCAGCAAAATCCTTGTGTCCAGGGGTATCCAGGATATTTATTTTTATGTCTTTATATTCAAATCCAAGAACAGAAGTAGCAACCGAAATTCCCCTTTGACGCTCAATTTCCATAAAGTCACTGGTGGCGCCCTTTTTGATCTTATTAGACTTTACCGCACCTGCCTCCTGAATAGCGCCTCCAAAGAGGAGCAATTTTTCTGTAAGTGTGGTTTTACCGGCATCGGGGTGAGAAATAATACCAAAAGTTCGTCGTCTGCTAATCTCTTTCTGGAAGCTCTTCATTCTGAATTTTTAAGGCAGCAAAAGTACAGTTTTTTCAGGAATTAACCTGAAATCAACATGGGCTAATTAACCTGCCTGTTTTCTAAAAATTTCAGTTAAAATTTGAGTATAAACAGATTCCAAGCCCTAAACAATACGTATTTTTACTTATTATGGGGCGCTACTTCATTTATGGACTTTTTTTAATTTTTTCTGCCGGAATTATTCCACTGAAAGCACAGAGCTTACAACAAAACTTTGCAGCAGGTTCTTATATAATCAATATGGGAGAGCGGCCGCAAACTCATAAAAATGCTCTGAAAGCCTATGGTTTGCTGTACGATTTGCTTCAAAACCACGAAGTAGATATAAAATGGATTATCAATCCCGATAAAGAAAAAGATGGAATAGACTTTAGCTGTGGAGAGAAGGATTATCGTTCCGGGGCTTTTCTGGTTCCGGTTTCTTATGTGACGCAAGAGGTAGAGAATACCTTCAATTCCTGGCAGGAAAAGGGAGTTGTTATTCAAAAAAGCAAAGAGGACCTGTTACTTCCGGTTTTCACTAGTTTAACCATCCCGCCACGATGGACTTTGGATAAGGAAAATGGATATATCGCTGTTCCTTTTTTTAAAGCAGCAGAAATTCCCCCTTCGGCGTATGGAGGTTCACGGGTGGCAGGTTGGAAAAAGCCTTCTGAACTTGGGGTTTGTGACGATATTTTTGTGCTGCCTCATGCCGATCCCAAATTCGATTCTCATAAAAATCTCTATTACTGGAATCAAAAGTATAAAGGAGCAATTTGGGCAGGATGCCACGCGGCGAGTATTCTAGAAAACCTTTTCGGGCCTAAAGAAGATTCCGAAGAACTTATTCAGCTAAATTTTCTATCGGCTGGTTTCCCCGGTGCCCGTAGTGCGGGGCTGGTGCATTTCAGAGAGCACAGACACGGAACTCCGCCTTATAAGAATACTTTTCCTTCAGATCCGGTAGCGCAATATCTCGGCAACCCGGATAAAGCGCACCTGAATGGTTCAGAAAGAATATTTTTTCCGAAGCGCATCAATAAATGGCGCTCTGGAGCTAAGGTTTTGGTATTAGATCCTGACGCCCCGGATATCCCTGAAATTTCAAGCGGAGAAGCAGCGATAAGCATTTACGGCCATGGTTTTGATAATCCTGCCAACGGCCTTGTAATGTATCAGGCCGGGCATAATATCTATGGGGAAACCGAGGCACATGTAGCTGCCATGAGAGCATTTTTCAACTGGAGTTTCTATGCTACTGAAATTAAAAGGAAAGAAAACCTGGTAAGTTTTAAAAGCAGGGATTCCAATAAAAGAAATGTAGGCGCAAAAATAGGCGATGATCTCACCGATATCTTAAACCTGGATCCCATACATTTTGATCTGGATGAATATATCATCAGGGATAAGGTGAAACCTCAATTGACTGAAATAGCTGAATTCATGCTGAAAAATCCGGCAATACTGCTTGATATCCGTTCTCATACAGATAGCCGTGCCAATGACACCTATAACCAACAGCTTTCTGAAGACAGGGTAGAAGCCACCCGCAATTTTCTAATTGAACTGGGCGTTGAAGGTTACCGGATCTCTGGAAGAGGCTATGGAGAAACAGAACCGGTTAATAAATGTAAGAACAAAGTGCCTTGCAGCGAGAAAAAGCACGAGGCCAACCGCAGGTCTGAATTTATTTTGTCTATAGACTGCCGAATATATAATCAGGAAGAAGAGCTGCGATTATAGAATAACCTTGTTAATGCTGAAGTCGATTTGTACTTTTGACTCACAAAGAAAAAAATGAAAGAAGAAAAAGTAATACTGGTTAACGATAAAGACGAGCAGATTGGGCTGATGGAAAAGATAGAAGCCCATGAAAAAGCATTGCTACATAGGGCATTTTCAGTTTTTGTCTTTAATGATAAAAATGAACTCATGATCCAACAACGGGCATTGGAAAAATATCATTCCCCGGGATTATGGACTAATACCTGCTGTAGCCATCAAAGGGAAGGAGAGAGCAACATAGATGCGGGAAAACGCCGGTTGATGGAAGAGATGGGGTTCACCACTGATCTTAAGGAAACTATCAGCTTCATTTACCGCGCTCCCTTCGACAACGGACTAACCGAACACGAATATGATCATATTTTGGTTGGAGAGTACGAAGATGATCCTAAACCTAACCGCCATGAGGTAGCCGATTGGAAATGGATGTCTTTGAAAGATATCAAGGAAGATATGGAGGTTCACCCCGATGATTATACCGAGTGGTTTAAAATAATATTCGATAAATATTACAAACATATTGAGCAATGAGATTAACCGTACACAGAAAAGCTCATTTTAATGCCGCGCATCGCCTGTACCGAAAGGACTGGGATGATGCTAAGAATGAGTCTGTATTTGGAAAATGCAGTAACCCTCATTATCACGGGCACAATTACGAGTTGGTTGTTTCTGTGAACGGAGAGATCGATCAAGAAACCGGTTTTGTGATGGATCTTAAATTGCTGAAAGAGTTGATCTACGAGGAGGTTGAGGTTCCTTTTGACCACAAGAATCTCAACGAAGAACTTCCGGAGTTTCAGGAACTTAATCCTACTGCAGAAAATATTGCGGTGGTGATCTGGAATAAACTCCGAAAAAAATTAAAACCTGAACTGGATCTTGAAGTAACCCTTTACGAAACTCCCAGGAATTTTGTAACCTATAATGGTGAGTAAATGATACTGAATATTGGAGATAAGGTTCCGGATTTAAACCTGAAACACGAGAATGGAGAAGAATTCAGTTTCAGGGAAATGGATAAAGCTTTTGTGATCTATTTCTATCCGAAGGATTTCACGCATGGATGTACCAAAGAAGCCTGTGGTTTTCGTGATAGCTATGATGATTTTAGAGATCTTGGTGCCGAGGTTATTGGGATAAGTTCAGATTCGCAGGAATCGCATTCAAAATTTAAAGCCAAACATCAACTACCGTTTCTCTTACTTTCAGACCCGGATAAGAAAGCGCGAAAGGCCTTTGGCGTGAAATCAAGTTTACTGGGACTACTTCCGGGGAGAGAAACTTTCGTGTTTAATAAAGAGAGAGAACTCATTTATAAGTTTAACAGTATAAATTCCGAAAGGCATATTGAAGAAGCTTTAAGCGCACTAAGAAATAATCTTCAGAAATAACATAAATAAAAATTTGTTTTTAATTTCAGTCATTGATATCGAAAAATAGACTAAATTCGCAGCCGAAATTTAAGCATTATGGCAAGTAAAAGATTATTAAAAAGGGATGTGAATTATGTATTAGGCGATATTATTGAAGCCGCTTACATCAACCAATTAGCAAACCCAAAACAAGACCCTAAGCAAACCGAAGAGATCGTTGATGAGGCGATTACAACTTTTGATGAGCTTATCGTGAGAATAAATCAAAAAGATGTTGAGAATAAAAAGCAACATTTTAAAGCGATAGAAAAAGAACTTGAAACAAAGGCCCAAGGCCTTGTAGAAAAGATAAACGCATTATAAAACGTTTTTCGCCGATGTAGCTCAGCTGGCTAGAGCAGCTGATTTGTAATCAGCAGGTCGTGGGTTCGAGTCCCTCCATCGGCTCAATTTTAAAACCTCTCTTTTGAGAGGTTTTTTTATGGATTATACTGAGGGACGAGAAGCCTGTCCTGAGTCCCGATGATAGTCGGGATCGAAGGGAGTCCCTCCATCGGCTCTTGATAAAACCTCTCTTTTTGGAGAAGTTTTTTATTTCCCTTTATCATGGGACGAGAAGCCTGTCCTGAGTCCCGATGATAATCGGGATCGAAGGGAGTCTCTCCACCGGCTCTTAATTCGTGAGAGGTTTTTTTGTTTAACTGAAATAGGTGTTCCAAGTAATCAAGCTTCAGTGAGAACAGTATCTTGCTGCACCTTTTTTCTTTTTACCCGTCTTATATCTATAAATAGCAAAATCGAGATAATGAAAGCTATTGCAATCAATACTGCAAAAACGTAAAATACCGGGATATAACTTCCGGTGCGAGTGTAAATCTGGGAGACCAGGGTAGGACCAATTAATCCACCCAGAGACCAGGTGGTTAAGAGATATCCGTGGATGGCCCCTAATTCTTTGGTTCCGAAGAGATCGGCAATAAAAGCCGGAAGATTTGAAAATCCGCCCCCGTAACAGCTAACTACAAGGAAAATAAGAACCTGGAAAACTATCACACTGGTTATTATTGGTAGGGTAAGAAAAGTTATCAGCTGAATAATGAAAAAGCTGATGAAAACCACCGGCCTTGAAATATAATCTGAAGCTGCTGCCCACCCGATTCGGCCGGCTCCGTTAAAAATTCCCATGAAACCAACCATAGCCGCGGCAGCGCCTGCCGATAATCCCACCACCTGCTGAGCCATTGGAGAAGCTACCGAAATCATCATTATCCCGGCACTGGTATTAATTAGCATCATGGTCCAGAGCATCCAGAAATGTCTACTGTTAACAGCTTCCTTTCCGGTTGATTGTGTAAGGTCAATTTTTATTTTCCTGGTTCCTGCCTTAACCGCATCTTTCATGCCCTGCGGCAGCCAGCCTTTTGGTGGCGGCGCAATATAGAGAGCGGCCAGAGTCATTAATAGAAAATAGCTGAATCCAAGAATGTAGAAGGTAAGAGGAATGCTGAAAGTTTCCATTAAATAGGCAGCAACAGGGGCTGTTATTAAAGCTCCGGCACCAAAACCTAAAACGGCCATTCCTGTTGCCAGGCCGCGGCGGTCTGGAAACCATTTCACCAGGGTGGAAACCGGAGCAATATAGCCGATTCCTAATCCTAAACCGCTTAAAATCCCATAAGTCAGAAGAAAAAGCGGAAGAGAATCCAAAGCTACTGAAAGCCCGGACCCTGCCTGTCCCAATCCAAATAAAACTGCAGCCAACATAGCAGATTTTCTGGGGCCACTTCTTTCCACAAACCTTCCGAATAAAGCTGCAGAACCTCCTCCAAGAACCATCATAAAGGTAAAGGCTAAAGTGACTGAAGAAACCGACCAGCCCATTGTTTCGGTTAGGGGTATAGTATAAACGCTATAAGCATAGGCAGCTCCAATAGAAAGATGGATTCCAATGGCCGATAATGCGATTAACCAGCGGTTTTTTAAAGCAGGATTTTGCATGAAGAGTCAGGTTTGGTTGATCCTTTAATAGGATTTAAATCAAAATTCTGACAAGTATCAAGTTTTTTTGGGAAAAAGCAAGAAAAATCAACAAAACTAATTCACGGGTTATAGTTGCTGTGGACTCCAGGCCAAAAATAAAAACCTCCCTGTAAGGGGAGGTTTGAAGTAATGAGTATTTTTAAAATTATTCCTGTTCGGTCGTATCGGTATTTTCCTGAGCAATTTCTTTTTCTGCTTTATCCTGTTCCCGTCTTTCCTCAAGAAAGCTTTTTAATTCTTTTCCGTAGTAAGATTTCTGAACATTTTTATCAAGGGAAGTGTAGATGGTATCCAGGTATTTGATATTGGCATCAAAAACTTCGGAAAGTGCAAGGTAAGGAGCGATCTCCAGATCCTTATTGTTAAGCGCATAATTTACCGTATAAAGATATCGGCGCCTAAGCAGGTTTTCGTATTTCTCATCAATTTCCATTAAGAGATCCTCATTCCCGTCTTTTTCGGCTTCAAAACTTTCCTTGATAAGGTCAAGATTGCTGTCGTTAAATCTTTTCTGGATCTTGCGATATTCCACCAGCTTTTCCTGATTACGGGATCCTACTATTTTAGCATCCTCTTCAAATTTCTCCAAACTGGTAGTTATAGTCACTTCCCCTTTATCGGCAAAGAAATCCAGGCGATCATCAAATTCAGAATTATCTACTTTATCCAAATAGAGATACATCATTTGCGGACTTTCAATGAAAGTTTCCAGGGTGAATTCTGAATTTCCCTCAACCTGTAAAGAATCTACATTCACCAAAAGGGTGTCCTCTATCTTTTGAAGATAAACGGTTCCTTTTTTCAAGCCTTTAATGTTGGCGTTTACCACCAGGTTACTTTCTTCCTTTGTAGAACAGGCCGAAACCATTAGAATCAATAAAAGAAGGCTTAATTTTTTCATTTTTTGTTTTGGATTTAGGAGCGCAAATATCTTATAAATTTTGGTTTAAAACTAACTACCTGCCGCGATTTGCATTAAAATGGTGGTAAGGATAGCTCCATAGGTTCCCACTACATATCCAAACACAGCAAGCAGGACTCCTACCGTTGCCAGTGAGGGATGAAAGGCGGCGGCTACCACCGGTGCTGATGCCGCACCTCCTACATTAGCCTGGCTTCCAACTGCAAGGAAGAAGTAGGGAGCTTTTATGATCTTGGCAGTTAGGACAAGCACTATTACGTGTATAGACATCCATACCAAACCAATTCCAATAAGTCCGGGATTATCAAAAACCATGGTCAGGTCCATTTTCATACCTATAGTTGCCACAAGAATATAAATAAAAATACTTCCCAGTTTACTGGCTCCGGCACCTTCATAACTTTTAAGCCGTGTGAAAGAGAAGCCAATACCAATAGCTGTAGCGATGGTGATCATCCAGAAGAAATCAGATGAAAAGGAGGAAAGGGCACTTTTTTTATCGGTAAAAATTTCAAAATTAGACGAGAGGTATGCCGATATTTCATCGGCTCCAAGGTGGGCCACTCCAACAGCACCAAAAGCCAGGGCCAGCATGATCATGTAATCGGGGAGGGCGGGATTTCTGGTTACACTTTCTGCATAACTGGAAACTTTGTTCTTCAGATCTTCAATAGCCGAATTATCAGCTTTTAACCAGCGGTCTATTTTGTCGGTTTTCCCAATTCCCATTAATAATCCGGCCATTAATAGGTTTGCCACTACGATATCTACCAGCACCATTCCGCCGTAAAGGTCGGGGTTGTATTCGTAGATCTCCAGCATAGCGGCCTGATTGGCGCCTCCGCCAATCCAGCTACCCGCAATTGTGGAGAGACCTCTCCAGATAGCGTCCGGGCCAACTCCGCCTACAGTTTCAGGAGAAAAAGTTGAAATAATCAAAATAGCCAAAGGACCACCTATAATAATTCCAAGGGTTCCGGCGAAGAACATAATAAGCGCTTTAGGACCAAGATTGAATATGGCTTTAAGGTCAATACTTAAAGTCATAAGCACTAGTGCGGCAGGTAAAAGATAACGACTCGCTACAAAATAAAGTTGTGAAGATTGTTCATCTATTAGTCCGATGGAATTGAAAATTGCCGGCAATAAATAACACATTAAAAGTGCAGGTACTACCGCGTAGAATTTTTTCCAGAAGCCTTCTTTTTGGGAGGAAGTGTAAAATACAAATCCGAGGGCTATCATTAAAAGTCCGAAGACTATTGCATCATTGGTAAAAAGGGCATTTTCCATAAGAATAATTGATATAGGGCCGCCAAAATACAATTTTTCTTAAACTATTCTTAAAACCTCAGCCAGCATTTTCTAAGAAATTGCTCAATTTTCATTTGACCAAAAAGTAAATGTTTTATAGTTTGAAAATTTCCTTTAGGGAAATGGCAACACCATCCTCGATTCCTGCCTTGGTCACTAAATTGGCCACTTCCAGCACCTCCTTACGTGCATTCGCCACAGCAACGCCCATTCCTACACCTTTTATCATTTCTACATCATTATAATTATCGCCAAAAGCGATGCAATCTTTAGGCTCAAAGCTGAAATAATTATCCAGTAGAAAACGAATAGCCGTAAACTTAGAAATCTCCTTATTGGCTATTTCGAGGTAGGTGGGTTTGGAACGATACAGGTGCAATTTATCCGGAAATTCTTTTTGCAGAAAATCTCTAATAGCATCAATTTCTACCTCAGTTCCCATTGCCATGATCTTATGAGCGCTTTTCTTTTCGGCTTTCCATTTTTCGAGAACCGCCGCATTGGACTTTATTTGGGGGGAAATCCGGGTGTTGTTCTCTTCCCTTGCTGCCCATTTATCCCATTGTGGTACATACCATTCGTCGTTATGATAAAGACTGAGGTGACTGTTGATTTCTTTATTGAAACCTGAAAGATCTGCCATGATGTCAAAAGCGATCTCCGTAGAACTTATAGTTTTTCCATCAACCAAGATCAATCCGCCGTTATAGCTTATAATGGGTTGATCTTCAATCTCGAGATCTTGCTGAAGATGCCGCATGGCTGCCGGCATTCTTGCTGAAATAAGCACTATGGGTAATTTTTCTTTTAAGTGTTTAAAAGTTTCAATAGTGGCGGGAGAAAGCGCCCGTTCTTTATTGAGTAAGGTGCCGTCTATATCTGAAAATATAATCTTGTACTGCATTAAATTGCTACTTATATAATATGGTGATCCTGACTTTGCAAGATGTAATTTTATTTTTTGTTTTTGGGATGTCTTTTGGCTTCTTTTAAACTTTTATTCAGCATCCATTCAATCTGGCCATTGGTGCTTCTAAACTCATCAGCGGCCCATTTCTCGATGGCTTTCAACATCTCTTCATCTACCCTTAGCGCGAATGCTTTTTTATTAGCCATACTACTTTTCAATATTTTTCACGAACTCAACCAGAGTTGGAATCAAATCAGGATGAAGCGGACGGTTCGGTTCGTTGTATGATTTAGTATTCACTAGAGCATCATTATCTTTAATTTCTCTGAAAACGTGATTCATGTCTGGAATTATTTTTAATTCTGAATTGGGAAGCGCTTCGTGTAAAATTTCGGCTTCTGAAGTTTCTACCTGAATATCTGCCGTTCCCTGAACTATAAGCACAGGTAGTTCAAGTTTGGCAATTTCTTCAGCCGGATCATATTTTATCCAGGAGAGCATGTAAGGCTGACTGCTGGGGCGGAAGATTGAACCCAGCGCCGGATTGTAATTGCTGGTGCTGCCTTTTTCGATCAATTCATCAAAGGAATCTCTCGTATTCTGCTGAAGTCCGGGAGCCTGTTTTCCTATTTGTTCTACAACAATCTTATCGATGCTATGGCCTAGGCCGGCCAAAGAGATAAAAGCATCGGCTCCCTGATTGGCTGCGAGTATTCCTAATAGAGAACCTGCGCTATGACCTGCCAGAATGATCTTGCTGAAATTTTGACCTTCCTTAAAATAACCAATGATGGTTTCAACATCCTCAACAAAATCTTCAAAACGCAAATCTTCTTCCTTGATTTTAAGCTTGTCCATTTTGAAGATCCGCTTATCAAATCTGAAGCTTGCAATCTCCTCGTCTGCCAATTGGTGAGCGATCTTCTTAGCAAAATCGCTTTTCAGCATCGATTGATTTCCGTTACGGTCGGTAGGTCCGGAGCCCTGGATGAAGATTACAAGTGGTGGATTTTCAGTTGAATCAGGTTGGGTTAAGGTGCCATCAATAAATTGATTAATACTAAGCTCTTCTTCCTGAAAAGCCGGTTCCTGGGCGTAAAACCAAAAAGGAATTAAAAACAAAATAGTCTGAAGTTTTTTCATTATTTCGATGTTTTTTTATTAAAATGCCGTGTGATAACCTGCTTCGCGTGCTCAGGTTCCCGGGTGCCAACAAGGAATTTTTTACCGGATTTCTTCACGATCTGAATTCCTGTTTTACCTGATACATTCCAGGCTTGATTTGTTCCAAAACCTCGTAGGCCCCAACCCCCATATTCTCTAATTGGCGAATAGGTTCTCACGTAACATTTACTCATCTCTTCCCAAGAATAGTGCCTGTTTAAAAATTTTAAAGGTTTCCAATAAACATTAATTCCAGAGGAATCTATACGCGTGTTCAAGCTCATTGAGAAAATTAAAAGACTCATTAAAATTCCCGGAACCAGCGCAAAGAGTATCAGGATAATTTTTTCCTGTTCTGAAAATATTGCCTGTTTTCGAAATAGCTGTAAAAAAATTACCAGAATAACTACTCCCAGAATGAGAAATAACCACCATTGTCTAAAAAACTGCCTTTCCTCAAATATTCTCATTTTAATGATTTAATGTTCCTGCATTTACAATGGGAGCCGCATCTTTATCGCTGCAAAGAACTACCATCAAATTGCTTACCATAGCTGCTCGTCTTTCGGCATCAAGATCAACCACTCCTTTTTCACTTAATTGATCCAGGGCCATTTCTACCATACTCACTGCACCTTCCACAATTTTATGTCTTGCGGCAACAATAGCTGTGGCTTGCTGGCGCTTCAGCATTGCACTGGCGATTTCGTGGGCGTAAGCCAGGTAACCAATTCTTGCTTCCAGAACTTCTATCCCGGCGATCTCCAGGCGTTCTTCCAGTTCTTGTTCCAGAGCTTCACTAACTTCATTAACACTGGAACGAAGAGTGATGTCCTCGTCCAGGCCTTCATCTGCAAAATTATCATAAGGGTAAAGGCTGGCAAGTTTTCTTACTGCGGCATCGGTTTGGACTACCACAAAATTTTCAAAATTATCAACATCAAAAGATGCTTTATAGGTATCACGTACCCGCCAAACTAAAATTGTGCTAATCATGATGGGATTCCCTAATTTATCGTTCACTTTTAATCGCTCTGAGTCAAAATTTCGGGCACGGAGAGAAATTTTCTTTTTGGTGTAGAAAGGATTTACCCAAAAAAGGCCGTTCTTTTTTACGGTTCCTTTGTACTCTCCAAATAACAGGAGCACCCGGGAGCCATTAGGATTAACAAGAATTAGTCCGGGAAGAATAAAAAAAGCGAAAAAAGTAACTGCGAGAAACCAGGCATTTTCAAGAATTGTAAAGGCTGCAATGCTTCCAAAGAATAAAATAAAAAAAACAAATAGCATGATGTAGCCGTTGGATGGTTTAAGGTCTTTTTCCAAAGTCATAATGTGATTGAGTTAGTTGATATTAATTTGATATCATAAATATATGTTTTTAAATTCAAATAGTAATGTAGAATTAACAAATTTATTTTCCGGGCTTGCTTATCTTTACGCAAAATCAAATATTTCATGAAGAAATCTATTCTTATTTTATTCGCGCTGTTTTCTGTTAATTTTGGTAAGGCCAATGACTGGGGTAAAACTGGACACCGCACTACCGGAGAAATCGCAGAAAGACATTTGAGCAAAAAAGCCCAAAAGGCCATTGCTGAATTACTCGATGATCAAGGCCTCGCATTTGTGGCAAATTATGCCGATGATATTAAAAGTGACCCCGATTACAGAAAATACGGACCCTGGCATTATGTTAATATAGATCCGGAGGAAAAAAAATATGACAGGGAAAAAGCCAATAAGGGTGGTGATCTAATTCAGGCAATTGAAAAAAGCATAGAGGTTTTAAAGGATAAAAACGCTTCGCGGGAAGATAAACAGTTCTACCTGAAGATGCTGGTTCATTTTATGGGAGACCTGCATCAGCCTTTCCACGTAGGGCGCAGTGCCGATAAAGGAGGGAATGATATTCAGGTGAGATGGTATAATGAAGGTACCAATATCCATAGGGTTTGGGACAGCCAAATGATAGATTCTTATCAGATGAGCTATTCCGAGTTAGCCGACAACCGTAAAGAATTAAGCCTCGCAGAATTAAAAGAAATGGAAGCCGGAAACCTCCATGACTGGATGTATGAATCACGCGAGATGGCTACTGTTTTATATGATTCTGTAGAAATTGGAGAAAAACTAGGCTACGAATACATATACAAGTGGTTCCCTAAAGTTAGAGAGCAATTACAAAAAGGCGGTGTTCGCCTTGCGAAAGTGTTAAACGAGGTTTATCGTTAGAAATTTCTGAAAACAGATTAAGGCTGCCAATTGGCGGCCTTTTTTAATATATTTTCCTGAAGGTCAAATTTATTCGAGGGCCAATGATCTTTCTGGTTTTTGGCAATTGATGTTTCCAATGGTGCTGGATACTTCCTTCCATCATTAAAAGGCTTCCATGTTCCAGGACGATCTTCTTTCTGAGGCTGGTATCCGCATTGTTTTTAAGGTGAAAAATTCTTTCGGCACCAAAACTAACTGAAGCGATCACCGGATTTCTTCCCAGTTCCTTTTCATTATCAGAATGCCAGCCCATGCTATCCTGCCCGTCGCGGTAAAGATTGGCAAGACAGGAATTGAACTCAAACTCTGAGAAATTTTCTACCATCTTTTTTATTTTCAGGATAGTTTCTGGGAAATAGTTGGGCTTTAGTTTTAAACCGGAATAGGAGTAATTTATATCGGGTTCAGCAAAAAATGCACTTAGACGGGGCTGCAAATGTTCTTTTCCGAAGAGTTTGATTTTATCCTGTTTCCATGGGATTTCCTGCTTTAACTTTTTAAAATAAAAATCAGCTTTTTCCGAATTAAAGAAATCAGAAACATACCTGAGGTGTGCATCCTTTAAATCAAAAGTTTCGATTTTCATTCTTAAAATTTAAGGTAGAACCAGGCCCACCAAATTAGAAAAAACTGTAAGGGGATTCTTAACCATAAGGCCCATTTAGGAATTCCTGCGCCGGCTTTTTCAGAGCTTAACATATAAAAATGAACGCTCAGGAAAATTATCAGCATCAGTATTAGCCCGTAAATGGCGAGGTCTTTTGTTGGGGGAAAGGCAAGACCTATTCCCAGAATAATTTCTACGAGACCGCTCAGGTAAACCAGAAACCGGTGCTTAGGGAGGTAACGCGGCATTATCCGCATGTACATTTTTGGTTTAAGGAAATGTATAAAACCCGCAACAATATACATTGCGGCCATTGCGTATAGATGCCAGGGATAGATCATAGATTTTCAATGAAATATAAAATTAATTGGGCAAGAAGAAAATTAATAGGAATTAAGTAAGATTTAACATTTTTTTTGGAAGTTTACTGAAAATAACCTAATTTTCACAGGACTTAAATAAACCAATCAAAGCCTGCTAATTTTGAGAAAAACCCTTCTTTTCCTTATATTTTTTGGAACCGGAATATTATTGTCCAGTTCTCAGGAAAATCAGGAGGTGACAATGGATAGCCTCGAAAATCTTCTTACTAAAACGACGGGCTTTTTTAATAAATACAGTTACCACGAAGGAATTTTGGAAGCCTTAAAGCTCATAGAGGCATCAAAAGAATATGGTAGCGATTATTATCATTATCATGCGCATAATTTCCTCGGCCTTGCTTATAATGAACTCGATGATACCATCAGAGCAAAGAAAAATTATGAATACGCTCTGGAATTTGCCCAAAAAACTAAAAATGACACTTTAATTCTCTGGGCCTATAATAACCTTGGAAATATATATTCAGAAAATCCCAAAACAGTAGACCAAGGGATAGAAATGTATGAGAAAGTCATCTATTTGGCAGAAGAAACCGACATGCAGCGGGAAAGTTTGGCGCCAAAGATAAATATTGCCTGGACTTATCTTGATCAGAAGAAGCCCAGTGCAGCTTTTCCTTATCTGGAAGAATCTATTGCTATACTTAAGGATACTGAAGATAATTATGTGCGTTCGCAACTTTATATGTTGTTTGGTCGATATCACCGGGCTACTGCTCAACCGGATTCTGCTGAGGTTTATTTAGCTGAAGCTTTTTCCCTCGCTGAAAAGGATTCTTTATTATTACCTGCATCAGAAATTGCCAAAGAATATGCTACGTTGCTTTTTGAAGAAGAGCGATATGAGGATGCTTATTTACATCTGGCCAAGCATAATGAATACAACGATGTTCTTTTCGAGAAAGAAAAACTTGAGCAGGTAGAAGCCGCAAACGCAAGGTTTGATGTAAGTGAATACCAGAAAAACCTGGAATTGGCCAAAAAAGAGCAGGTTTTTCAGGAGCAGATCATCAATAAATCTAATGAGAAGGTGATGGTAATGGTGATTTCCTCATTTGTATTAATGTTGATCTTGTTAATTCTGAATAAGATAAATCAAGACAGAAAAAGGCTTATTTATGAGCTGCGAACAAAGAACCGGCAGTTACAGGAAGCTAAAGAAAAGGCCGAAAGACTTTCGATGTTAAAGACGCGGTTTTTCTCTACGGTAAGCCACGAACTTAGAACCCCCCTCTATGGCGTGGTAGGTATTACTTCTTTGTTGCTGGAGGAAAAAGGACTGGAAAAGCATCATAATGATCTCAAGTCTCTGAAATTTTCGGCAGATTATCTCCTGGCGCTGATAAATGATGTGCTTCAGATGAACAAAATGGAATCGAATCTGGTTACCCTGGAGAAGGTTAATTTTCACCTGGAGGAATTGATGTTAAGCATAGTAAATAGCTTTGAATTTACCCGACTTCAGAATCACAATAAGATTCATCTCAATATTGATAATGAGATTCCTTCTGCGTTGAAAGGCGATCCTGTTAGGTTGTCCCAAATCCTTATGAATCTGGTAGGGAATGCTATGAAATTTACGGAAAGAGGAGAGATTCATATTTCGGCTCGTTTGTTAGAAGTTGAAGATTCTAAATCGAAGGTATATTTTGAAGTGAAGGACAATGGAATAGGTATTCCGGAGACTAAGCAAAAGTTGATTTTTGAAGAATTTGCACAGTTAAAAAGCAATAATTATAATTACCAGGGTACTGGCCTGGGCTTGCCAATTGTTAGGAAATTACTGAACCTCTTCGATTCAGAGATTAATTTAGAAAGTGTGGAGGGTGAGGGTTCCATATTCAGCTTTGAGATCGTATTTGATAAAGGTACAGTCTCAAACCCCGAACCTATTCCTCCTCTGGAGTTGCCGGAGAATTATTCAGGAAACAAATGTGTACTTATTGTAGATGATAACCGGATTAACCAGGTAGTGACACAGCGAATTCTTGAAAATAAAGATTTTACCTGTGAAGTTGCCGCCAGTGGGGAGGAAGCAATAAATAAAATAAAAAACAAGTCCTATAACCTGGTGCTCATGGATGTGAATATGCCCGGAATTAGTGGGTTGGAGGCTACCAGGAGAATTCGTGAGTTTGATAAAATTGTACCCATTGTTGCCCTAACCGCAGTAGAAATAGAAGAAATAAGAAATAAGATCTTTGCAGCCGGGATGAATGATATCATCGTTAAACCCTATGATGTACAACAGTTCTATCAAATAATTTACCGCAATTTACAGGTGGAGAAGTTGAACGAATTACAATCTTGAATCTTAGATTAAACCATAAAAAAAGGCTGTCTTTCCGGACAGCCTTTTTTATTAAAACTTTCTTTATTCCTATTTAACCATATCAAAACTACGCTTAATAAAGGCAGTTAATTCTTCTCCTTTAAGCAGGTTCTGAGATAATTTAGCCAAATCCAAAGACTGTTTGATCAATCTTTCCTGTTTTTTAGCTGTCCTGGTGTTCAGTATTTCTGAAATAAGTGGATGATTTGTGTTTACCACCAGATTGTACATCTCCGGCATATTGCCCATTCCAAACATTCCGCCGCCACCGGTTTGCTGCATTTCTTTCATCCTCCTCATAAATTCTGGCTGGGTGATCATAAGCGGTGCAGCATCGCTGTCCATAGCTTCAAGTTGTACGGTATATTTTTCCTTAGGAACCACCGTCTCAAAATCGGTTTTTAGCTTTTCTTTTTCCTCATCTGAAAGTTTTGAGATCTTTTCATCTTCCTTCTTGATTAGGTTGTCTACATGATCGGCGTCAACCCGTGCGAACGAGATCTTTTCTTTTTCGCTTTCCAGTTTCTGGATCAAGTGAGGAACTATTGGGGAATCCAACAATATAACCTCGTAACCTTTTGCCTTAGCAGCTTCGATATAACTGTGCTGCGCATCCTGGTTGGAAGCGTAAAGGATTACCATATTTCCGTCTTTATCGGTTTGGTTTTCCTTGATTTTTTCCTC
>DATISX010000001.1:0-9418 GCA_035468275.1 Salegentibacter sp. | reverse complement strand
GAAACAAATAATTAAAAGTCACTCAATCTACCTGAATATGAATAAAGTTTCGATAAAAGGAAGTCTGTTTTTAAGTTTATTCTTGTTAAGCGGAGTTCTTTTTGCCCAGGACCCCATTGGAAGTGAAACCGTAACTGTAATTAAGCCATACACTCCCGAGGTGGGAGATGCCAATAAAATAAGGGAAAGTCCGGTCCGCGCAGATTCTGTCGACCTGGAAAAGAAACCGGTGAAATACAGCATATTTTCGGTACCGGTTGCTTCCACTTTCACACCTTCCAAAGGGCGTGCTACCACGGTGGAGCGAACCAGGCCGGTAAAAGTTTATGATAATTACGCCACTCTAGGCTTCGGAAATTATACCAATGCCCTTGCCGAGTTTTACAGTAACCTGGAGGTAAACCGTAGCGATAACTTCGGAATATATCTTCGCCACAATTCTTCCCAGGGAGGAATAGATGGTGTGGTGCTGGACGATAAGTTCTATGACACCGAAATGAACCTTAGCTATACTTCCCGAAACCGTGATCTGGGATGGAAAACCGAAGTTGGAGCAGAACATCAGTTGTTTAACTGGTATGGGCTCGATCCATCGAGCAACCTGAGCGACACTGAACTTGCCGAAATAGACCCTAAGCAGAATTACTATTCGGTATATGCGGGCGGACAAATTGAACTTTACGACTCATTCTTTGATAATGCTGAAGCCACCTTCAGGCATACCGGAGATTCCTATAAAACAGCTGAGAATCATCTTGATGCCACGGGGACTTTTGAATTCAATATCGCCGATGAGCTTATCACTACTAATATCTATGCAGATATTTTAAATACGAAGTTTGAAGAGACTTATTTCAACAGCGGTTCAGGTATGGATTACACTTTTATGAATTTTGGTATTGCTCCAAGTTTGCTGGTGCTTAGAGATGATCTTACCCTGGATCTTGGACTTGCTTTCTTCTACAGTATGGATGCTGAAAATTCAGACAATAATTTTTATATCTATCCGCGAGTATCGGCGAGCTATCGCCTGGCCGGGGAATATTTTACGGCTTATGCCGGAGTAGAAGGGGACCTTGAGCAAAACACCTATTATAATTTCGTTCAGCAGAACCCATATGTTTCTCCAAATACGGAGATTCGTCCCACCAACAAGGAATACAATGCCTACGTTGGAGCCAAAGGAAAGTTGAGCAATAGTATTGGTTATAACCTGCGAGGTAGTTATATATCTGAACTCGATAAAAGTTTATTCAGAAAGAATCCTTACGGGAGCATTGATAATGACAGCGACTATACCTACGGAAATTCATTTAATGTGCGTTATGATGATGTAAGAACGCTTTCGGTTTTTGGAGAAATAAGCGTAGATGTGAATCGCGATTTCAGACTAGCGATAAATGCTGAAGCTTTTGATTATTCTACCGATACTGAAACCGAGGCCTGGAACTTACCAGATTTTAAAGCCTCATTAACCGCAGATTATCAAATTACCGAGAAATGGTATGCCGGATCCAATATTTTCTACGTGGGAGAAAGAAAAGATTTGAGGAGTTTTGGAGATCCGCAGCTAATGGCCACCGCACCGGAAAGCATAACCCTGGATTCTTATCTGGATCTCAACGCCCATTTGGGTTATAGGTTCAACGACCAGCTTTCAGCTTTTGTAAAAGGGAGTAACCTGTTGAACAACGATTATATGCGTTGGACTAATTTCCAGGTTCAGGGCCTTCAGGTGCTGGCCGGAGTAACTTATAAATTCGATTTCCAATAAGGCAATTTTTAATAAAAATTTAAAAGCATTCCGGTTTCGGGATGCTTTTTTGTTTCAGTTGACTTTTATATTTAGATAATGCTGAATTATTTCTGTATTTCATCGAATATTTTTCCTGAATTCAGGAGGTTATTGTTTTTTTGCAATTGTATTGCTTATCACTCAGGCAACATTGGTAACCTAACATATACATAATATTGCAGTGTATAAATTTTAACCTGTTTCTATCCCCAAATTAAATGGCAAAGGCAAAAAAATTTAAAAGAGAAGACCGGAGTAGACCGTATTTGAATATACTGGACGTTCTGGTAAAGGAAAAAACCTTCCTTGCAATTGTAATTATAGGTATTATTATGGCCGGTATCGCTTCCGGTTATGCGGAGGCCGGCATGTGGCTGGGATTCTTTTTCGCAGCCTACGCAACAGTAGCTAACGATAGTATTCAGTCTCTTGGAACTTTTATTGAAAGTAATAAGGCAAAGCGTTGGTGGGTTTTATGGCTTTTCGTGGGAAGTATTTTCCTGTTAACTGTTAGTTTTAGCTGGGTGTATTTTGATGGGGATGTCACTTATCAAAGACTACTAAGCCCTGACGGTACCTCAAAATATCCGCACCCCGATAGTTTTAGCTTCTGGCAGATCATAGCGCCTTTGGTATTGCTTATTCTTACCAGAATGAGAATGCCGGTATCTACCACCTTCCTGATCTTGAGTGTATTTAGCGCCGATACCTCCGGGATAACTTCGGTAGTATGGAAGAGCTGGAGTGGTTACATCATGGCCTTTATTCTGTCTTTTCTCGTTTGGTATTTTTCATATAACATGATAAAAAAATACTTCAAAAGTCGGAAAGCGCACGGTGCCTGGACGGCAGTCCAATGGACGGTAAGTGGTACCCTGTGGGCAGTTTGGGTAATGCAGGATGGAGCCAATATAGCTGTTTACCTTCCGCGTCAGCAAAGTTTACTTGAATTTATAGTTTTTGCGCTAACGATCTTTATGGGTCTCGGGCTAATATTCTACCTCCGTGGAGATAAAATACAGAAAGTTGTTAGTGAAAAAGTGCGGATTTCAGATATCAGGGCTGCTACCCTTGTAGACTTAACCTATGTGATCCTGCTTATTTATAAACTTTTTATCAGTACGGTACCAATGAGTACCACCTGGGTATTCCTTGGGGTTATTGGAGGTAGAGAGATTGCCATTAGTCTGGCCCGTACCAAAAAAGGCAAGAAACACCGTAAAAAAGCCAGTAGCATGATCCTCCGGGATTTTGCGTACGCCATGGCCGGATTGTTTGTTTCAGTTGCCCTTGCAGCGGCTGCTAACCCCGGAATCAGGGAGGATATTACAAGAGCAATTACCGATTTGTTCTAAACTCAATCAATAAATAAGATAAAAAATGCGCCCTACCTAAGGCGCATTTTTTATTTTTAGACAAAATTATTTAAAAATGAAGAAATTAATACCTGTCTTAGGCCTACTTATTTTTTTGAATTCATGTAATTCTGAAGAGAAAGAATCTGCAGACCTATTTGTCTACAACGCGAAAGTTTATACCGTGAATCCTGAATTTGAAATCGCAGAAGCTTTTGTGGTTAAAGATGGAAAGTTTTTAGAGACCGGTTCAACCGAGGCTCTTAAAGATAAATATAAAGCCAAAGAAAACCTTGATGTTGGTGGGAAGGCAGTTTTCCCCGGTTTTATAGATGCTCATGCACACTTTTTTGGTCTTGGACTTCAACAACAGAAGGTTGATCTAACCGGCACAAAAAGCTTTGAAGAAGTGGTGCAGCGCATTGTGGATTTTCAGGAGGAACTAAACGTTGGTTTTATAACCGGCCGTGGCTGGGACCAGAACGATTGGGAAGTGAAAGAATACCCTGTAAAAGATACTCTTGATCAACTTTTTCCGGACACTCCAATCGCAATAACCAGAATTGACGGGCACGCCCTTCTTGCGAATCAAGCCGCACTTGATATGGCCGGAATCACCACTGAAACTCCTTTTGAAGGTGGAGATATCGAACAGAAAAACGGAAAACTAACCGGCATACTCGTAGATAATCCTATGGGGATGATAGAGAATGCAGAGCCGGCACCTTCCCGCGAAGAACAAATAAATGCCTTGCTGGAAGCACAAAAGATAAGTTTTAGCTACGGACTCACTACAGTAGATGATGCAGGAATTGATAAAAGTACAATTGAACTGATTGACAGTTTGCAGCAGGCAGGTGATCTGAAAATAAGAATTTATGCTATGCTGAGTAATACCAAAGAAAATCTGGATCATTACCTGGATAAAGACCCTATAAAAACCGAAAGGCTGAATGTGCGTTCGGTTAAGTTTTACGGGGACGGAGCGCTGGGCTCAAGAGGTGCCGCTTTAAAGGATGACTACAGCGATAGGTCAGGGCATTTTGGGGCTTTGCTCTCTTCTCCTGAAGACTTCAAAGCCACCGCAGAACGGGTAGCCAAATCCAAATTTCAACTGAATACGCACGCTATTGGAGATTCAGCTAATTACCTTGTATTGGAAACCTATGATCGTTTACTTAAAGATGACGAAGATCGTCGCTGGAGGATCGAACATTCACAGGTTATCGATGAGGAAGATTTTAAATATTTCAGTAAAAATATCATTCCTTCGGTGCAGCCCACTCATGCGACCAGTGATATGTACTGGGCAGAAGACAGACTGGGAGAGGAAAGGATAAAAGGAGCTTACGCTTATAAAAAATTGCTGGACCAGGCGGGGATTTTGCCTCTGGGAACCGATTTCCCTGTAGAGCAAGTGAGTCCGTTTCTAACCTTTTATGCGGCCACAGCCAGGCAAGACACCCATCAGTTTCCTGAAGATGGCTTTATGAAAGAGCAGGCTCTAAGCCGTGAAGAAACTTTAAAAGGAATGACCACCTGGGCTGCATACGCTAACTTCGAAGAAGACGAAAAAGGAAGTATTGAATCCGGGAAATTTGCCGATTTCATTATTCTGGATAAAAATATCATGGAAATAGACGAAAAAGAGATTCCGGAGGTAGATGTGCTGGAAACCTATGTGAACGGAGAAAAAGTGAACTAGGCCATTTGGTAATTTGAACTATCTTTACAACTCAAAAAATAAGAAAAAATGAACGACGGATTATATGCGAAATTCCATACCAGCAAAGGAGAAATCCTGGTAGAACTGGAATATGAAAAAGCGCCGGGAACGGTAGGAAACTTTGTTGGACTTGCTGAGGGGGACCTCGAAAATGATGCATTTCCGCAAGGGAAACGATATTACGACGGATTAAAATTTCATCGGGTTATTCCGCAATTTATGGTCCAGGGGGGAGATCCTCAGGGAACAGGAGTTGGCGGCCCGGGTTATAATTTTGAAGATGAGATCCATCCCGATCTGAAACATGATGCCCCCGGGAAACTCTCCATGGCAAATGCCGGTCCCGGCACCAATGGGAGCCAATTCTTTATCACTCATGTTGAAACGCCCTGGTTAGACGGAAAACACAGCGTTTTTGGAAGTGTGGTTGCCGGGCAGGATGTGGTTGATGCGATAGAGCAGGGGGATGAGATAAAGAAACTCGAAATAATGAGAGTAGGAGAGGCTGCAGAAAAATTTAATGCTGTGGAATCTTTCCGGGTTTTTAATGGAGCCAAAGCCGAAAGGGAAGCTGCTGCCAAAAAGCAGGAAGAAGAACTAATGGGAAATCTGTCTCAGGGTTTTAAAACCACCGAAAGCGGACTGAAATATAAGATCGAAAAAGAAGGCAATGGCCCAAAAGCTGAAAAAGGAAAAACCGTTTCGGTGCATTATAAAGGCATGCTTGCAGACGGCACTGTTTTCGATTCTTCATTTAAAAGAAACCAGCCCATTGATTTCCCTCTTGGGGTAGGTCATGTTATCTCGGGTTGGGATGAAGGTATACAATTGCTTAAAGTTGGAGATCAGGCACGATTTGTAATTCCTTCGCATCTTGGTTATGGAGATCGCGGTGCCGGTGGAGTTATTCCCCCAAATGCCAGCCTTGTATTCGATGTAGAGCTGGTGGATGTAAAATAACACGGGATTCTAAATACTAAAAAACCTCACAGCCTAAAGACTGTGAGGTTTTTCTTTTTTTAGGTTTTCGGAAACTTATTTTGAATCCGGTTGCGGAGTCATTCTTAGGTAAGGTTTTATTTCTTTAAAACCTTTTGGGAACATTTTTTTAGCTTCTTCATTAGAAACCGACGGGCTAATCACCACATCTTCACCTTTCTTCCAATCGGCCGGCGTGGCTACCTTTTGATAGGCAGTTAGCTGAAGAGAATCTATCACCCTAAGCAATTCCACAAAATTACGGCCTGTACTTGCCGGATAGGTGATCATCAATTTTATGGACTTATCTGGGCCAATCACGTAAACCGAGCGCACCGTTAAGGTGTCATCTACTTTCGGATGAAGCATATCATATAATTCAGAAACCTTGCGATCTTCGTCGGCGATTATAGGGAAATTCACTTCGGTATTCTGAGTTTCATTAATATCTTTTATCCACTTTTTATGAGATTCTGCATCGTCAACACTTAAAGCCATTACTTTGGTGTTGCGTTTTGCAAATTCATCTTTGTATTTGGCCACAGCCCCCAACTCAGTGGTGCAGACCGGGGTGAAATCAGCAGGGTGAGAGAACAAAATTCCCCAGCTATCGCCTAGGTAGTCATAGAAATTTATCTTTCCTTCTGAAGTTTCCGCATCGAAATTCGGTGCTTTATCTCCTAATTTTAAACAACTCATATCATTATATCTTTTTAATAATTAAACTTCCTATAAATTTAAGAAATCGCTTTTCATAAAAACGGCGATTAATCAGTCATTATCAGAGTTTAAGAAAAGATTAACGCATGTCTGAGGTCCAGGGAATTATGTCGTGGAAAAGCTTTTGATGAGATCAATTCTGGCCTTTCCATTTAATATTACAACCCATACTTGGCTTTTGCTTATCTGATATTTTTTTATTGGAAAGCACAGCATCCATAGCCTCTCTTAAATCCCTGCCGTTTACCGGTATCCCGTTTCCCGGCCGGGAGTCGTCCAGTTGCCCGCGGTAGATGAGTTTCAGCTCTTCATCAAAAAGGAAAAAATCCGGGGTGCAGGCAGCTTTATAGTCGCGTGCCACCTCCTGACTTTCATCGTAGAGATATGGAAAAGAGAATTGGTGTTTTCTTGCTACTTCCTGCATATTATCGGGGTGATCGGCAGGGTAATTTTTCACATCATTGCTCATAATGGCGGCAAAGCCAAAACCCTGTACCCGGTAGTCGCCCTCCAAACGAACGATCTCCTCGTTCACATGTTTTACAAAAGGGCAGTGGTTGCAAATAAACATTATCAATGTGCCTTTGGGGCCTCTAATTTCCTCCAGGGAATAGATGTTTCCGCTTATCACATCTCTAAGGCTGAAAGCCGGAGCTTTGGTGCCTAAAGCAAGCATATTCGATTGGGTACGGGACATTTTTTCTTTTCTTATAAATTTACAAATTATCGTCGGTTTATCCTGTTTTGTTTATTTTTCCTGAAAATTTAGTGTGATGGAGATTTCCTGGAAAGATTTTGAAAAAGTAGATATACGCGTTGGAACTATAATCGAAGTTCTGGATTTTCCTGAGGCGAGGATTCCCGCCTATAAAATGCAAATAGATTTTGGTCCTGAACTGGGGATTAAAAAAACTTCCGCACAAATCACAAAGCGATATACAAAGTCGGAATTACTGAACAGGCAGATAGTCGCGGTGGTCAATTTTCCGAAGAAACAGATCGCTAATTTAATGAGTGAATGTTTGGTTCTTGGCGCTGTTGGTAATGAAAATGATATCGTATTATTAAACCCCGGTTTCAAAGTTGAGAATGGTTTGCGGATTGGTTAAAAGCCAGAAATTAATGTAATAAAAAAGGCCGGAATTTTTAATTTCCGGCCTTTAAACTTTTACTCTCATTAATTACATCTCATCCCCAAAGAAGATCGCGTTCATAAGGAGTTTGTTGGTGCCAAACCAAAATGCCCTGAAGTTAGTGTTATCTGTAAATAAGATAACGTTTCCGCGGCTCATCCCGGTATGTTTAAAGGGAACTGTTCCCGCGATAGAATCGAGGTTTGGTTTGCTTATATACCCACTTAGCAATGGTTTTTCAGTATATTTTATTGGGTTTTTATAGCTCTGCTCATCAGCTTCAACAAAAATTGTGGTATTTCTGAAGAGGGCGATCTTTTCATCTTTGTATCCAAAATTCACCGGATGGGAACGATCTGTTTTTGCTTCAAAAATAGCTCCCCCAATGCCCTGTGCACCTGTGAAATCTCTACGGTCTTCAAAAGAAATATCTTCAGCTACTAAAGAATCTTTTTTGATCTCCAGATCCATAAAATCTTCGCGTTCAAAAAAGCGGGCTGCATTGCGATAACCAATTAAAGTCCCACCATCACGAACCCATTCTTTAAGTTTTTCTATATCTCCATTCTCTAGAGCACTGCCCCAGGAATTTGGAAGAATAATATCGGTATAGCGACTTAAATCGGCTCTGGAGAAAGTTCTGGTGTCTAGTTTTGTGAGCTTCATATCATAACGCTGATCGAACAAATGCCATATTTCGCCGGCATCATAGGGAGTGATCCCGTCGCCCACGATTAATGCAACCTTGGCGGGCTCTACCGCTCTAAACTGATTGCTTCCCAAATTGATCCCGCTGGTGAGCCCGGTACTGATTGCACTGATCTGTACATTGGTTTCTGATGATACCTTCTGAAGGAATTCGTGTAACTCACCGGCATCAAGTTCCTGATTCTGCACAGGAATTAAAATTGTACCATAATCATAGTTGATATTACCCAGGCTGAATTGCTTCATCCCCACCTTAGTGCGAATGTCTTTCTCCAGGATCATGTTAAGTGCCTTTGGAGCATAGAAATCATGCCATTCCATTAGATAAGCGTAATCAGATCTTTCGGTTTCCTGGATTTCAGGTTTTTTTAGTTCCTGAATTTCATTCCCGGCATTTCCTATTTTTGCGTTTTCTTCAAAATCAAGGTTGAAAGCCATTGGGAAATTCCAGGCGGAAATATCGTAAAACAAACTATCCTGAAATTCGGTTCTTTTTTCAAACATAGCTTCTACCAGGCGATGTTGCCGCTGGTCTTTAGGTACTACGTAGGTATTTCCTTTTTTAAATTGCTTTCCGTCTGATTCAAAATCTTCTTTTAATTCGTGAATTTTAATCTGGTGTTTTTTTAGGATCTTAGCCAGTTCATATGCTGAAGAGGCATCTTTAGAGCTTCCTAAAACACAGGCCCCATTTCCGGTTGAATTTCTTGCGTTTTTATAAAATTCGCGCTGATAATTCAGCAATTTAACCCGCATTTTCTTTGCTGCCTCCAGGGTGGAAAGCGCAGCGGTAAATTGGTTTCTTATGGTAAATGGAAAAGTAAGGATTCCATTATCGGTTTCCTGGGCGTGGCCCCGGGCGCTAGCCTGTTCGAAAAGTATTCCAATACTTCCGTTAATATCAGGGAAGGTGGATCCTTTTCCATAGTAAAAATCATCGAAATCTTCTTCAGTATAATAGAATGATCCAAGCTCATCAAAAGCAGCCGCGTGATAGGTGCCA